>NZ_NOXV01000237.1 GCF_002251835.1 Flavobacterium cyanobacteriorum | reverse complement strand
TGCAAGAAAAACGTAAAAAAACCGTCTCAAGTTGTGAGACGGCTTCTGATCATATTTTTTCCTATACTACGGTAATTCAGTATTAAAACTACCGTTAGTTACTGATACAGGCTGTCCGCTACCTGATGGGCCGATTGCACTAAAACTAAACGTACCTTTAATCCATCCATTAGTAATACTAATGATAGTCAGGCTTCCTGATACAGAAGTAAAATTGTCAATAGCGCCATCCGATACCTTACCAACTACACCTGTTAAAATATCATTGCCTATTGGGTAAGTTCCCGGTAATAAGTCCTCTGTTGGTATTATGACCTGCACATTACTCATGGGGCTTACAATAGTGCCGCCTATACTTACAGATTCAGTTGTAGATCCTACTACAATATTACTATAATTTTTAGCCGTACCATTAACTGTTGCCCTGAAATACTCTTCACCCGGATCTGGAATTGTCCCGGTATAAGGGATATTATTAAAAACCCCGTTTGTAAACTGTATGGAAGGACGATTTTCTGCCTGATTCCCCCAGTAACCGATAAAACTGAAAGTACCAGAAATAGTTTGATTAACCGTATTAATAGAAGTTATGGTTACAGTACCACTAGATTGGCCAGTAGTAGGATTATCGTTGTTATAAGTATATTCAGCAACACTCGAAGATTCATAGGATAAAAATGCTACATCACCACTATAAGTCCCCACTGTAGTAGACGGAATAGCAATCCCGACAGTTTCTCCATTATTCCCCCTTACTCCTGATATTACTATCAAGCCTTGTGAAATTACTGCAGAAGTACTTGTTGCTACAAAGGGCTGTCCATCCATATCTACAGTAAATGACTGATTACCAACAGGTGGAGGTGTTACATTTAAAAGGTCACTGTCAAGCGCCTCATTCTGGCATGAAGTTACCAGCAGCACGGCTATCAAGCTAAAAAGAGACGATAAAAACTTAATATTTTTCATGATATCTTATATAAAATCCAAATATAATTATTTACAGCTTACTAAAACTATTTTCCTGCATACTTATTCAAGCGGTACATTAAAGCTGCCTTCTGTTATGGATATTGTATTGGACGGATTTAACTGATTTACACCATTAAAACTGAATGTACCTTTAATCCAGCCATTTGCATTACTTATTACTGTTAAAGAGCCTGTATTTGCCGTATATAGTGTAGTACCTATATTAATTGACGCTGTTGGCACTCCAAATCCAAGGCTATATGTACCGGGTGTAATATTGGCATTTAAAACTAGCTGCAAAGACCTCATAGGGTCAATAGCATTACCGGATAGTGATAATATACCAAACTCTGACAACGATATAACATCAGGAAAATCAACCATCTGCTGGCCCACTTTGGCCCTGAAGTATTCCGTTTGTGGCCCCGGTCCGGGGCCTGGCCCAGGTCCCGTACCCGGCATCGTACCGGTATACGGAATATTCTGGAAAATACCATTGGTAAATGGTACCGCAGGAAGGTTCTGCTCAACATCAGCATAATGCCCTGTGAAACTGAATGTACCTGAAATGGTTTGTGCCTGTGTATTGATATTAGTGATAGTAACAATACCGTTAGTAGTGCCGTCAGAAATATTAGTATTAGAATAAAAAGCAGAGGCAGTTTCTGAAGGTACATACATTTGCACTGCTGTGTTATATGTACCTGTTGTGACGCCGCCTGCAATTGTTAAAACTATTGTTTCACCATTAGTGCCTCTTGCACCGGCTATCGTTACAAGAGTACCCTGAACTGTAGCTTCAGCGGCAGTGGCAACAAATGTTTCCCCTCCAAAATCAACTTTAAAAAGCGCGGGCCCCGTGGGCTGTACAGGCTGAATGTTCAGTAAATCACTGTCAAGTGGCTCATTCTGGCATGAAGTTACCACCAGCACGGCTATCAAGCTAAATAAAGCCGATAAAAAACTTAATATTTTTCATGGTATCTTGTTAAAGTAAATAAAAATCAAATATAGAAATATAAAATTTATGGTTTTATTTTATGTCCATTTTTTTTGGCACCCGCAAAAGCAGTACAATTCCAGTAAGGAAAAACACGGTGAGGAAGATAATAGAATACCGCATGCTGCCAAATACCTGGTCAATTGCCCCATAAAGCAGCATCCCAATAACAATACCTATTTTTTCTGTAACATCATAAAAGCTAAAGAACGAAGCAGTATCAGTTGTTTCAGGCAGGAATTTAGAGTAGGTTGACCTCGAAAGCGACTGTATCCCTCCCATTACGAGGCCAACAAAACCGGCTGTTACATAAAATTCTATCGGGGTATGTATAAAAAATGCCCAGATGCATATTGCTGCCCAGATACAGTTTACCCACACAAGTGTTGTAATATTACCATACCTGCCGGAAAGGCGTGACATCATTATGGCGCCGGCAACGGCTACCAGCTGTATAAGCAGGATGCTTATTATCAAGCCCGTGCGCTTTTCTCCCTCATCACCCCAGTTTATTTCTTTAGCCCCAAAATAAGTTGCGGCAAGCATTACCGTTTGTACCGCCATACTGTAAACAAAGAAACTGCCGAGATAGCGTTTCAGCCTAAGGTTTTGTTTTAATTGCCCCCAAACTTTACGCAGTTCCCTAAATCCGTTAAGCATCACATCGCCGGTTACCTTTTTGCCTTTATTACCTGTTGGCAAATAGTAATAGCTATATTGGCTAAAGAGTATCCACCAGGCCCCTACAGATACAAATGACCACTTCATTACCTCTATTTTGTTTTCGTCAGCAGCGGTCATCAATACCGCCAATACGCCTATAAGAAGCAAAACGCTGCCAATATATCCCAGCGAATATCCTCGGGCACTCACCGCATCCTGCTGTTCCGGGTAAGCAATATCCGGCAGGTAAGAATTATAAAAAACAAGGCTCCCCCAAAAACCTACTAACCCCATAAGGTAGCAGACAAGGCTCAGGTAAATGTTTTCAAGGCTAAACCAGTACAGCCCCACACATGACAGCGCCCCGATATAGCAAAATAGTTTAAGGAAGATTTTTTTGTTGCCCGCATAATCGGCAATACCTGAAAGCAATGGGGATATAAATGACACTATAAGAAATGCAAATGCCGTAGTAAAGCTGATAAGGGCAGTACCCTTAACCCCAGTTCCAAAAATAATCACGGTAGTGTTGCCTTCACTAAAAAGGGAATCAAAAAAAATCGGGAAAACAGCCGAAGCTATCACCAGGCTGTATACAGAGTTAGCCCAGTCATAAAAAGCCCAGGCATTGAGGAGTTTTTTACTCCCTTTTTCAGGTAGTGCCATATAGTATTGGTTTGGTATCCAAAACTAAGGTAATTTTTCCTAAAAAGCTACACTCACATATCCCCTGTTGCTGCGTGATGGTTAATCCGCATAAATATATCTTGGAGCAGTAGGCAGAGCGCACATTTGCTGTGGCATGGACACGCTGTCCACTATATCTCCGCGCCGCAAAAGCAGGCGCCGCGGAGGATGCCGCTCCCATCGTGGCTATCAGCATAAGGCAGTGCATACCGGGCTACATTTACAGTGCTGCCTGTAAGGCCAGCAGAGCCAACTGTAAGAGTAGCGGCTATAAATGAAGTTGCCCGTAGTCGGTACGGGCAGGTTTTCTAAATTATTTTAAAACACTATTAAAATTTTACGCCAAATTTGGCAGCCTGCGCCTTGGCATTGGGTATTTTGCTTCTTATGTTAGCTATGCGCGTACTGCCTGAAGGGTGTGTACTCAAAAATTCCGGAGGGGCGCCACCACCGGAACTGGCCTCCATGCGTTGCCAGAATTCAATAGCTTTTTCAGGGTTATATCCTGCAATAGCCATAAGGGTAAGCCCTATTTCGTCAGCTTCATTCTCATGCTTACGGCTGAACGGCAGCATGCCCAGCACCTGTGAGCCGCCCGCATACGCCTGCATAAAGAGTTGCTGTGTGGTTTCGCTTTTGCCGGATGTCGCCACTCCCACACCTACCGCGCCAAGCTGCTGCAGCTGGGACGCGCTCATACGCTGCGCACCGTGGTTTACCAGTGCATGCGCCACCTCGTGGCCCATCACCGTAGCAAGCCCCGCTTCATCTTTAGCAATAGGCATAATCCCTGTGTATACCACTATTTTCCCACCGGGCATGCACCATGCATTGACAGCCGGGTCCTGCACCAGGTTATATTCCCATTGATAATCTTTTAAATAGCCCTGGTAGCCATTGGCATTCAGGTATTTTTCGGCAGCCGATTTTATTTTTTGGCCTACCGTTACCACCCTCTGTGCTTCAGGAGTACCTTTAACCACTTTGTTTTCCTTTAAAAACTGGTCATACTGCTGGAAAGCAGCAGGAAAAATCTGGTCATTTGATACAAAATTAAGGTCCTTATTACCTGTAAAGGGATTGGTACTGCAGCCAAAAGCTACAATCGCTAGCAATGTACCCGAGGCAATAATGCTTTTTTTCATGATGGATTTATTAGTTGCAACTCAAATTTACTAAATTCCCTTAATATGCAATTCTGAAAAATCTTTGTTCACCGTTAAAGTATTGTGAATATTGAATTTTAATTCTTCAAGCGAAACTTCCTCATTATCAACCTCAACAGCCGTTACCTTAAAAGGAAGGCCTATCAGGTTTATCTTAAAGTAGTTATAAGGCGTTATGAATTTGCCTTCCTTATGCTGGTGCAGTACAAGTTCTTTTCCTTTACCTGCCGTAGTAAATGTACGCAGGCTATACCTCCCTTTGGTGTAATCATAACCGTCCTGGGCATCTTCAAAGACTTTTGATTCTTCTTTCCCTTCTTTGTAATATACATCCAGTGTAAGCTCATCAAATTCAAGCTCACCCACATACTGCTGCACCGGATATTTAGGTATTACGGCCCCGGCTTTTACAAAAAGCGGAATCTGGTCAAACGCCACATCAATCCAGCTTTCCCTGCCGCCCTGCACTATTTCGTTATTCCAGTAATTGTACCATGAGCCCCGTGGCACATACATGCGCCTGCCCACCGCATTTGGCTCCAGTATAGGGCATACAAGGATATGGTTACCGAATATAAACTCATCCGTGCGGTAATGGGTCTGCGGGTCTTCCTGGTCAAAATAGACTAAAGGTTTGAGCATGGGTATGCTTTCATCAATATACTGCCAGAACATTGTGTACAGGTAAGGCAATAACTGGTACCTCAGTTCAATAAATTTACGCGTTACATTAATTACCTCATCATCAAACGCCCAGGGTTCCTGCTCGCCGTGGTGCCCTGAGGAATGGGTGCGGCAAAACGGGTGAAAAACCCCAAGTTGTATCCACCGTGCATACAGTTCGCCTGTCGGCTGCTCGGCAAAACCGCCAATATCGCTGCCCGTAAAGCCCATGCCGCTGAGGCTCATGCGCTGTACCTGCACGTTGGCAATCCACAGGTGTTCCCATGTGGCCACGTTGTCACCCGTCCAGGATGATGTATAGCGCTGCGCGCCCGAATAAGCCGAACGGGTAATAATAAAAGGCCTTTTAGGATACGAGAAACGTTTTACCCCTTCGTATGTGGCACGCGCCATCTGTGTGCCGTATATATTGTGAGCTTTCCTGTGGCTGCAGGGGTGGCCGTCATAATCATGCCTTACATCAAGCGGGAAGGTTTTGGTAGGCACTTCCATAACAGCGGGCTCGTTCATGTCGTTCCAGACGCCTTTTACGCCTATATCGCCAACAAGCTCCTTAAAAAGCCCTGCCCACCACTCCCGCACTGCGGGGTTGGTATAATCCGGGAAATTACATTCTCCCGGCCATACCTTGCCTTTCATGTAAGGCCCGTCGGCACGCTTACAGAAGTAATCATTGGCTATCCCTTCATTATAAACCCAATAATCCTTATCTATCTTTATCCCCGGGTCAATTATCACAATGGTCTTAAAGCCGTCTTCAGCAAGTTCGGCCACCATACGTTTCGGGTCAGGAAAGAAGTTTTTGTTCCATGTAAAGCACCGGAAACCTTCCATGTAGTCAATATCAAGGTATATAGCATCGCAGGGTATGCGCAGCTCCCTGAATCTGGATGTGATCTCCTTTACCTTGCTTTCGGGGTAGTAGCTCCATTTACACTGGTGGTAACCGAGCGCCCATAAAGGCGGAAGCTCAGGCTTGCCGGTAAGGTCGGTATAAGCTGCAACAACATCGTGCATGGAAGGGCCATAGAAAAAATAGTAGTTCATTTCGCCGCCGTCAGCCCAAAAGCTGGACACGTTGCGGCGCTCATGGCAAAAATCAAAAAAGCTGCGGAAAGTATTATCAAAAAATATCCCGTAAGCATCTTTGCCATTAAGCCCTATATAAAAAGGAACGGCCTTATAAAGCGGCTCCTGGTCCTTATGGTAAGCATACTGGTCAGTAGCCCAGTTTTCAAGCCGCTTACCCTTAAGGTTAAGGTGGGTGGCCTTATCCCCCAGCCCGTAAAAATTTTCACCGTCTTTTGAAACCTTGCTCATTTTAACGATGTTGCCGCCATACTCATATATTTCTTCCCAGTGGAAACCCAGTTCATCTTCAAGCACAGCATTGCCCTTGAGGTCAAATATGGCAGTACGGAGGTCGGCCTTGCTGACATGGCAGTCGAGCTTGCTGGTTTTCACATGGTAAAAATCGGGCTCCTCCACTACCTCAAAATGGTTGTAACCACGCGAATGGTTCTCATCAATTGCATAGGAGAAATCGGGGCTGAAATACCCTTTTGTGGTGTAGCGGAACCGCAACAGGCTGTCGCGCACTATGGTTATCTTCAGTATTACATCGTTGTCGGTATAGAAAAAAGCGCTGTCTACTTCTTTCTTAAAATCTATAATTCGTGAAGGATATAAATTGCCTTTGTATTCTAATTCGGTATTTATAATCATGGTTTCAGTATAAATGCAAAAGCTTCAAAGTTATAAAGTTAGTTTAATGTAGGCTTCTTTAATTTTTACGCAAACGTTGAAGTGTTAATAAGTAGCAAGGCAGGGTTAGCTGTAAAGCGCCGGTTTCCCGTGCGGGAAATTATTTAATAGTAGTTTCCGGAATAAACATTTACTTATCCTGAACCTCATTTTTAACCTCAAAAACTACAACCCCAAGTGGCGGTAAAGTTAGTGATGCCGAATATTCCCTGCCGTTCCAGGCTATATTTTCTGTCTTTATCCTTTTGTTAGATACACCGCTGCCGCCAAAAGCTGTATCATCACTGTTGAAGATCTCTTTCAGCTTTCCGGCAGATGGAAGGCCTATGCGATAGTTTTCCCTAATAACAGGCGTCATATTGCATACTACAATAAGCCTGTTTTCAGGGCTGTTCCCTTTACGGATATAAGACAATACAGAATTTTCATGATCGCCATAGTTTATCCATTCAAAGCCTTCGGCTGTAAATTGTTTTTCATATAATGCCGGCTGTTTGCGGTAAAGCTTGTTAAGTGCCTGTATGGTGTTCTTTATGCCTTTGTGGTAATCATATTCCAGCAGGTGCCAGTCAAGGCTCTGCTCAAAGTTCCACTCGCCGCTTTGCCCGAACTCACCACCCATAAAAAGCAATTTAGCCCCCGGATGCGTAAACATAAAACTATAAAGCAGGCGCAGGTTGGCAAAACGCTGCCACTCGTCCCCCGGCATGCGTCCTAAAATAGAGTGCTTGCCATACACTACCTCGTCATGCGAAAGCGGCAGCATGAAGTTTTCGGTAAATGCATACGTCATACTAAAGGTAATGTCGTTCTGGTGGTGCCTGCGGTATATAGGTTCTTTTTTAAAATATTCCAGCGTATCGTGCATCCATCCCATCATCCATTTCATCCCGAAGCCCAGCCCGCCAATATATGTGGGGCGCGACACCATAGGGAAAGACGTGCTTTCTTCGGCAATGGTCTGTACCCCTTCAAAGTTTTTATAAACCTCTTCGTTAAGTTCTTTAAGGAAACTGATGGTTTCCAGGTTTTCCCTGCCGCCGTAGATGTTAGGTTCCCATTCACCTTCTTTCCTTGAATAGTCAAGGTAAAGCATGGAGGCCACGGCATCAACCCTAAGCCCGTCTATATGGTATTTATCAAGCCAGAAAACGGCATTGCTGATGAGGAAGGAGCGTACCTCGTTACGTCCATAATTAAATATCAGGCTCTTCCAGTCAGGGTGGTATCCTTTCCGTATATCCGGGTGTTCATAAAGGTGGGTACCATCAAAAAAGCCTAACCCATGCGCATCACTGGGAAAATGGGAAGGAACCCAGTCCAGTATTACCCCAATACCTGCCTGGTGCAGCTTATCTACCAGCACCATAAAATCCTCGGGCTTGCCAAAACGTGAGGTCGGGGCAAAATAACCCGTAAGCTGGTAACCCCATGACGGATCATACGGATACTCCATAACCGGCATAAATTCCACATGCGTAAAATTCATTTCCTTTACATAGGCTACCAGTTCGTCGGCCAGCTCAATGTAGGTAAGCATGCGGTTGCCCTCTGCCCTGCGCCAGGAACCCAGGTGGACTTCATATACCGAAAAAGGCCCGTCAAGCCTGTTCTTTTCACTGCGGCTGCCCATCCAGCGGGTATCTTTCCATTTATGCTGCATGTTCCACACTACCGAAGCAGTATGGGGCGGCTTTTCGCAATAAAAGGCAAAGGGGTCTGCCTTTTCGGTTTTAATATCGTTGTGATGGGAGTGTATCTTGTATTTATACTTTGTGCCTTTATCAACCCCCGGTATAAAACCCTCCCATATGCCCGAACCGTCCCAGCGCACGAAAAGCGGGTGTTCGCCCTCAAGCCAATAGTTAAAATCACCTATAACTGATACAGCTTTGGCCGACGGCGCCCATACAGCAAAATAAACGCCTTTAATACCATCGACCTCTGTAAGGTGTGCGCCAAGCTTTTCATACAGTCGGTAGTGCTTACCGGCTTTAAACAGGTTAATATCAAATTCAGAAAAAAGTGAATAAGGTTGTGTTTTGTTCATTGTGTTACTTTTTCTAAAGAATTAATTATTGGCTCAATGCCATTGTATTCATCAACATAAATTTTCAAATCGGAATCCATCCACTCCAGTACATTATAAATTTCAGCTTTGATATCTATAGCGGAAGCAAAATCTATTAAATTCCCATTGAAACAAATAGGTTCATTATGATATATCCTATTTCTAAATTCCCTTATCCTATTTAATCTTTGAGAAATAATACTTCTGTTTACGTGTGATGGCTTATTAGTGAAAGAATGCATAACAGAACCTCCTATCAATTTATAATGGTGAACATCAAATAAGCTGGTCCAAAATCCAAATGATTGCTCAGCAATTATTTTACCTGATGTTAATTTTACTTTTTTTCTCGATAAAGAGGTCTCAGCCATGATAACACATCTCTTCATAAAGAATTTAGAAGGTTTTAGGGTAGGAGAACTCATGAAACCATCTTTTTCACTAATTATCCAATCATAATTATCAAAATAATCAGAAACACAATAATTAAAAGAATTACGTATAAAAATTTCAAATAAGTTTAAAATAGGGTAAAATGATTTAGAAACTTCGAGATTTATTTTATATAGTTCCTTAGCTTTTATCTCAGAATTTTCACAAGCAATCAGAAAACGATTTAATCGCGGCTCCGACACGAAGTACTGTAATTTTTTATAGTCCAATAGATATATATTAAAATTATTATTATCTTTGTATTGTAATGCTTGATAAAGCCTCTTTCTAAGAAACGTAATCAAGTTAAAGATTTCAGCCTCTGCAATGCAGGGGCTTTTTTTATACTATAATCTAATATCCCATAATACTTGCAATACCCCGTAAAGGTATTACTGCCCAGCGTGGGCGCGAGTTGAGTTCATAGCCCAGCTCATAAACCGCTTTTTCGAGGATACAGTACTTTAGCAGGAAGGCAATTTCTTTGTTATAGCCAATATTAAGGTTGCCCTCCTGTGCTTTTTCTATATAGGTATCAAGGAACACGCCTACCATGTAATTGAAAAGCAGTTCCCCGGCTTTAAACAGTTCTTCCTGTGCAAAAGGATATTTGTCTTTATTGTTGAATATTGTAGCATATATAGCGTAGTGGAATGAGCGGAACAGCCCAGCCACATCCTTAAGCGGCGGCTGCTTAACCTTCCTGTCGCGGATGGTGCTTTCCGGCTCACCCTCAAAATCAAGAATGTAAAAATCATCGCCGTTAACCAGCACCTGCCCCAGATGATAATCGCCATGTATGCGTATGCGCTCGCTTTTCAGCTGGGTCCAGTCAAAATCAAGGAAATGCTTCCGTATCTCTTTTTTATGGTCCAGGAACTGGTGCGCCAGCTCCAGCGCCAGCCCGTCAAGTTTATGCAGGTTGTTCTCAATAGTGTTCAGCCTGTTCTGGAACTGGTAAATAAGCCTGTTCTTGAGCCATACTGTATAATCCCCGTTATAGGTGGTGGGCGTAAATGAAGTATCGGTAGTATCTCCACCCAGTGCAATATGCATTTCCGCTGTGCGCTGTGCCAGCGTCCGTACCCTCAGGAAAAGCGTAAGCCCTGCCCAGTCAATTATTTCTGGGGGAATGTTATTTATTTTTACTGTTTTAAAAAGCTCAAATTCCGGCAGCCTGTCAATCCTTATTTTTTTGGCCTCAAGATTACTGAAAACACCATCCACCGCATCAAGCATGTACTTCCAGGCATCGCCCTGGTTGGGCACAAGCTCCTGCATCAGCGCAAGTGTTATGTTGTCTTCGGCCATTTCCACATTAATACTCCCTTTGTAGGCAGGCGTGTGCTTAAACTTCATCCTCTCGGTAAGGAAACGGCTTATTTCATAATCAGGGTTGGTGCTTACATAAATCCGCCTGAAAAACTTGAGTACCAGGTTATCGTTATAGATTATGGACGTATTGCTCTGCTCAATACCCATAAAGCGTGAGGACCGGTACTCGGTGTTCTTGAGCGATTTCCCCCTGTGGAATTTCACGTTAAAAGCGTCGCTTTTAGTGCCTCCAACAATATTTTCAAATACTAAGCGCCGGAAATCTTCCTGGTGCAGTGCATCAACCAGGTAGCCTTCCAGCCCGTTGAGGGTCACCGGGGCAATAAGCGTTTTTGTGTCCAGCTCGTCTTCGGCCATAAAGGCAACCGGCATAAAATAATGCTGCAGGAAAGCCTCTTTATAATTTACTTCAATAAGCACACCATAATAGGTGTTTTTTTCACTGGCTATTTTAAAATAATCCACCACCTCAATATATTTGAGGGTGCTGGCCTTGCCACCGTACCACCGCTTTTTTATGATGTAATTTTCCAGTATGTCCGATGAAAAAACCTTGATGAATTCCTCGTCTTCAAAAGCCGACTGCCAGTCAGCCCTGAAGACAAAAGGCGCATTAAATGTATCTTGTATTGAAGTTGCCATAATTACTTCTGTATTTTAAATAAATGGAAAGGCAGTGCCGGGTGCAGCTCCACATAGTTCCACTCTTTGTCCCAGTGATAGCTGTTACCGGTTATAAGGTCGGTCACTATAATCGTTTGCCCGGCATGGATACCCATTGACTGCAGCGGAAGTTTTACCCATCCCTGTTTTGAATAGTGAGCATCGAGGCTCACAATCATCAGGGTTTCATTTTCTTTACTGTCATTGTGCTTGTAGTAGGCTATCAGCTGGTCATTATCGGTATCGCAAAACTCAATATTGTTAGTTTGCTGCAATGAGGGCTGCTCACGGCGAATACGGTTTACCCTGCTTATCAGCGTAGTTATCTTGTTCTCCTTTTTCCAGTCCCAGTGGCGCACCTCGTATTTTTCAGAATCCAGGTATTCTTCTTTGCCGGGTATGGCATCGCTCACCATATATTCAAATACAGGCCCGTAGATACCTACATTGGAACTTAGCGTTGCTGCCAGGAAATACTTTTGCAGGTGCGTGGCCTCGTTGGCGCCCTGCAGCGGGTAAGGGTTTATATCAGGCGTATTGGGCCAGAAATTCGGGCGGAAAAACTCTTTCTGCTCTGTCCGCGTCAGTTCGTTCATGTACTCCGTAAGCTCGGCCTTGGTATTGCGCCAGGTAAAATAGGTGTATGACTGGGTAAAACCCTGCTTGGCCAGCTGGTGCATTATTTTGGGCCGTGTAAAGGCTTCCGAAAGGAACAGTACATCAGGATATTTCTTTTTTACCTCGCCAATAAGCCATCCCCAAAAATAAAAAGGCTTTGTATGCGGGTTATCTACCCTGAAAACCCGAATGCCGCATTCCTCTACCCAAAAAAGGGCAATACCCAAAAGCTCCTTCCAGAGGTTTTTCCAGTCGCCGCTTTCAAAATATATAGGCAATATGTCCTGGTACTTTTTAGGCGGGTTTTCAGCATACTGCACTGTCCCGTCAGGGCGCCACCTGAACCACTGCGGAAACTCCTTAACATAGGGATGATCGGGTGCGGCCTGCAAGGCAAAGTCCATGGCTATTTCAATATCAAGCGCTTTAGCGGCATTAACCAGTGATTTAAAATCATCCAGTGTACCCAGCTCAGGATGGATGCTTTTATGCCCGCCATACTGTGAGCCTATGCCCCAGGGTGAGCCTACATCGCCCGGCTGTGCTGTGGTGGCGTTGTTCTTCCCTTTGCGGTTCACTTCGCCTATAGGGTGTACAGGAGGGAAATAAAGTGTATCAAATCCCATGGCTGCTACCCGGGGCAACAGCTTTTCACAGTCTTTAAAGGTGCCGTGCTTTCCTTCTTCTGCGGAAGCGGAACGGGGAAAAAACTCGTACCAGGTACTGAAAAGCGCTTTTTGCCTGTCCACATACACCCTCAGTTCGGCACTTTGGCTGGCAAGGAACCGGGAGGGATATTTCTTAAAAATAGACTTTAGTTTATCGGAAACGGCTTCCCTTACTGCTTCATCATAATCTTTTTCGTTATTGAACAGGCTGATAAGCCTTTTCAGGTATTCCTGTTCAGCCTTTGCTGCTTTATCCAGTATGGCTTTGATATATTCTGCACCTTCCAGGAGTTCCGATATCACCTTCTGGTTATCCAGGATTTTCCTGTTTGTACCATACTGCCAGTTGAGCGCGTAATCTATCCAGGCCTCAATGCAATAGTAATAAACTCCCTGTTTCGTTACCGTGAAGCGGCCTTCCCAGCTGTCATTCTGTGCAGGCGCCATCCGCACCTCAGCCCATTTTTTTTCTTTTTCATGGCGGAATTTTACGACCGCTTCCATAACATCATGCCCGTCAGACAGTATATCGGCAGTAACTGTCACGGCCTGGCCGGTTACCCTTTTTATGTAATTTTCGCCACCATTAAGCTGCGGCATTATATTTTCAATGTGAACTCTGCGTTGGTCGTGCATTTTAAGTTAATTTTATGTCTTCTAAAATATATAAAAAGTAGTTATTTTTTATCTTGTGGGAAAGTTTTAGCAAAATGTCAGAAAAGAGTACAAAACACCGCCAGTCATTGAAAATTCCGAAACCAATTCTCGTTACTGCTAAAATTTTAGAAGTAACATCCCCTAAACTTGCGGCGAAGTTTGCCATGAAGATATTTACAACCCCCCTTAAATTCCGTGTTCCTAAAAGGGAAGAAGAAATGGAAATGAAAAGCAGGCAGGAAATGGTGAAGATAGATGCGCTGAATAAAACAATATGCGTATATCATTATGGCGATGGCTCCAAAAAAGCCCTGCTGGTACACGGCTGGAGCGGCAGGGGTACACAACTGCACAGTATTGCTGAAAAGCTGCTGAAAAAAGGGTACAGCACCATAAGCTTCGATGCCCCTGCACACGGAAAATCGGGTGGGAAAACCAGCGACATGACCGAATTTATACAATGCATCCTTGCACTGGAAATGCGGTATGGGCCCTTTGAATTTGCCATAGGGCATTCGCTGGGGGCAATGGCCCTACTCAACTCCATAAAACGAGGGTTAACAGTAAAAAAAGCAGTTACTATTGGCAGTGGCGATGTCATAAAAGACATTATGAACGACTTTAGTAAACAATTAGGTATGAATTTTGCTACAGGAGAGCTGATGATAAAGCTGTTCGAGAAAAAGTTCAGGGAAACCATTAACACTTATTCAGCGTATGTAGCAGCGCAGCAGGTTGATAACCCGGTACTTGTAGTGCATGATGAAAATGACGACGATGTCCCTGTTGCCGCCGCGTACCACATCTGTGAACACCTGGCGCATGGGCAGCTGCTCATTACTAAAGGCTTAGGCCACCGGAAGATACTTGGCGACAGCAAAGTGATAAAAACAATACTGGAATTTTTACAACATGAAGAACATACTAATACTCCTGATGATGGTGTCAGTAACAGCCTGCGCCCAGGAAAAGAAAAAAACGGGACAGCCGGCCACGGCTGAAGCCGCAGGCAAAACAGCGGCAATGCCTAAAACTGAAGCCGAATGGAAAAAGAAGCTTACCCCGGAGCAATATGCCGTTTTGCGGGAAAAAGCTACTGAGCGCCCTTTTACCGGCGAATATTATAAACATTTTGAAAAAGGGGTCTATGTGTGCGCGGCCTGTGGCAACCCGCTGTTTCGGTCGGATGCCAAATTCGATTCTGAATGCGGGTGGCCATCGTTTGACCAGGCTATAAAAGGTTCCGTAAAGTATGAGCACGACACGAGCTATGGCATGGACCGTACGGAAGTGATGTGCTCCCGTTGCGGCGGCCACCTGGGGCATGTTTTTGATGACGGCCCCAAAGAAACTACCGGCAACCGTTTCTGTACCAACTCTGTATCTATAAAGTTTGTACCGGCTGAAAAATAAAAATTATCAATACCATAAAATGAAAGACTATCCCATACAAAAAACAGAGGCCGAGTGGAAAGCGCTTTTAGGCCCGGAACGCTACAAGATATTACGGCAGAAAGGCACGGAATTCCCACACAGCGGGAAATACAACCTGAGCTTTGATAAAGGCACCTACTGCTGCGGGGCCTGTGGGGAGCCCCTGTTTACCAGTGAGGCCAAGTTCATGTCCAGTTGTGGCTGGCCTTCTTTTGATGAGTCCATTCCGGGTAAAGTGGAATATGTGAAGGATACTTCTTTTGGCATGGTACGGACAGAAATCCTCTGCGCCCACTGCGGCAGCCATCTGGGCCATGTGTTTGATGACGGCCCCACGCAAACAGGGCAAAGATATTGTGTCAATTCCCTGTCAATAGATTTAAAAGAAGCATCGGCTGATTAAAATCCGGGGCGGCAAGGGGTGCCTTGGGAGCCTTTACAGGGCTGCACCGCCCTCTGCTGCCAGCCCCGATCGGAGCGGCATCCTCCCCGACGCCCGCTTTTGCGGCGGGGAGATATAGCGGAGAGCGGGACCGGCGATACTAAAAATGCCCTATGCCGGCTGCTCCCCACCAACAGCGCCCTCACTATCTGCCTGAATGCCAAAAAATTATACCCTGGGAGGCTTTTTTAGTTACGGTAATAATGCCTAAATTTTAATACTATGGAATTGTTTAAGGAAGACAGGGACTGGGCAGCGGCGATGCAGCCACTTATAGACAGGTATAAAGGTAAAAAGCACCCGCTGGACTATCAGAATATTTACCAGCTGCTGGTGATGGTGGTACTTTCCGCACAGGACAGCGATGCCAATATCAATAAACTGGCGCCTGCTTTCTTCGCTAAATATCCTGACATGAAGGCGCTTTCTAAAGCCAATACGGCGGAACTCAGTGAAGCGCTGGCAAAAGTGCGGTTTAATGCCAATAAAATAGCGTGGCTGCAGGAAATTGCGACAGTACTCAAGGAAGATAGCAATATCCCCACGTCCATGAAAGAGCTCACTGCCCTTAAGGGCATAGGGCGAAAATCTGCCAATGTCATCCTACGGGAAGCCGGCGCCGCACCCGAAGGCATAATGGCAGACCTCCATGTTGTGCGTGTAGCGCCCCGTATAGGGATTGCCAAAGGTAAGAATGCCGATACAATTGAAAAAGAACTTATGGCTGCCCTCCCAAAAGGCCTGTGGGGCGAAATAGGCATGGCCATGTCGCACCTGGGCCGCGAAATCTGCCGCCCTTCACAGCCAAAACACAGTATCTGCCCTGTAAATGCAGTGTGCGGGTACTGCAATGAAAAACAAACCGGCTGAAGTATGGCCTGTATTTTTTCGGGGCGTTGCGCCACCCCTGCCCAAGCCAGCGGCGCCGGGCTATCCGCTGCAAGTCCGCATTCCGCAAAGCTGCATTTGCGGGCTTTCCGCTTCTATCCCTAACGCGCTAAAAATTACGTTAGCCACCGGACTATCATGGCACCAAGAATAAACAGCAGCAGTATCACGATTATCCCCAGTATAACAACAGCCCATTTCAGGGCTTTCAAAACAGAACGCAAAGTAAGTTGCGTTGTACCGGTAAAATGCTCCAGCAGATTAAGAAGCGCCGCCGTTACTACAAAAAAATCGTCAATCCAGCCCACTATAGGTACATCGGGTATAATATCAACAGGGCTGATGGCATAGAGGGCGCTGAGAACACTGATAATCAAAGCCCTTGTTTTCTCTTTTTTCTCCTGCGCAGGCTCCCGCGGTGTTTTTTGCACTTCCGGCATATCCAATAGGTTAATACCATAAAGGTACATTTTTTTGGTGTTACCTGCCAAAAAAAGGAAGGTGGCGGCCCTCGCGCATGATTCCTTCAGGCAGCCGCCACAACGCTTTTGGTAAGGTTCGGAGCTGCTGCCCGCTATATCTCCCCTGCTGCCAATAAGCGCGTGGCGGGGAGGATGCCACTCCCGCCAGGGCCGGCCTAAAAAACAGTAATTCCCGGCGGCGGGGTACTGCCGTTATCCCAGGAACCCAGGAATATAAAAAAGAAAGGCCGCCCTTCAGGGACAGCCTTTTCTTATTTAACCAATTATAAAATTAAAACATGATCTTCCTGCTTATGGTGCCGTGCTGTATAGTGGTTACCTGTACTATGAGTACCTGCTGCTCAGCTGAAATATTTTCAATTACAGTTTCCGTAGCATTTATGCCTGATTTTGTATACAGCATCCTGCCCCTGAGGTCAAATACCGTAACCGAAGCAATATCCATTGTACCGGCATTTACGGCAATAGCGCCGCCCTGTTTGTAGACAGCTACCGCATCAGGCGTGAGTGCCGGGTTATCCGTACCAAGCGTACTGTTAAACACAATTTCGAACCTGTTGGCAAAAGTTCCCTGGCCTGTAGTGAACGGGTAGCTGCCTTCTTTCAGGTTCACCGTAGTACCGGTGGCGTTATCCCTAAGGAAAATATCCTGCCCTCCGGCAAACAGCCCGTCAAAATGATCCAGCGAAATAGTGTAGTTGCCCGCGGCTGAAGACTTGAACAGCAACGGTACCACATCGCTTGCCGTAAAAGGCAGGGAACGGCCCTGTATGATGTATTCTGTATTGTCTATAGCCGTAGCAAGTACCGTAGGGTTATCGTTTATATAGCGTGAATCAATACCGCTATCCACGCCATTGGTCGCGCCCTCTATGTAACCCACATACATTTGCGAGAAGAAACCGCTGCTGTTGGTAAGGTTCAGCCACATACCGTGCTTTTCAAGCTGGCTGCTGCTCATCCTGAAGAACTGGTTCGATGTATTGTTGGAACGTATGGCGTTGGTAAAGTTTACAGTAGTACCTACATTGGCATCGAGCAGTTTCACTATGAAGCCCTGGCCTGTGCGAAGCACCCCGTTGGGGTCTTCCTGTTCGGGTTCGCCGTTCCCTGTATAGACACCCACGCTGTTATACGTCACGTAAGAGGTATTGGTACTGGCATTTTTCTTACGCCATATCCATACAGTGCCTTCAATAACTGAATTATTAGCCACAAGGAAGGAAGTAATATTTATTGGTGACGGATAAGGGTTGCCGATAAGATTAAAACCCTGCCCGGCATCGGTTAGTGCCACGGATATAGTGCCGTTGTTTGGCACACCGGTAAACGACCCGTTAAAGGTCATGGTTGTACTACCTTGCTGGTAATCGGCCCCGGTGGTAGTGAATGTACCCGTAGGAACACCATTGAGCAGCGCGCCATTGGGCATACGGATGAGGTAGCCCCTGCCCGGCTCAAAACTGTTGGTAGCCGGCGCTATCTCATTGTACAGGTCAGTGGACGTATTATAGGTATAAAAACGGTTGGTAAGCGTAGCCGGTGAAAATGCCAGCAGGTTCTGCCCTGAAACCGGGGCTGACCAAAACGTATAATCCTGGCGGAAAAGCGGCGAGCTGTTTCTTTTAGCAACCAGGCTTCCTTCATTGGCCACGTTGTTTACCTGTAACAGGTTGGCATTATTAGCAATGGTAAAGTTTGCTGCCGGGCCATTATTTGTAAACTTATTAGTCACTGTTATGTTAGTAGCAGGCGGCAGGGCAACGGTAGGCCCGTTGGCAAGGGTGAGGTTATTGCTTATCACAAGGCCGTTTTCCAGGGTTTTAGCGCCACCCACGCTTAGCAGCACATTCCCGTGGGCTACTGATGCCCGCACTACTTGTTCCCCGTTACGGTTATAGTTTATGGTGCTGAGCGCTTCAAGCACCACTGCCGGGTTGTTGGTATTGCGTACTGCTGCGTTGGCCGTGCCTAAAAGCCCGTCAGCATTGGCCACATTGAACTGGCCCCCGTTCTTCACCGTAAAGGTACTGCCGCTTTGAAGCGTAACCCCGTCGGTTTCGGAAGCAAGGCCTACATTAGCGCCGCTTACCGTCACATTCCCATAAGTAGGCGTGGTGCGTATGGTTGTAGCGCCGCTGCCTGCAAACTCCACGGTAGAACCCGCTGCCAGGGTAGGGTTGGCAATATCAGGCTTTACCCCTGCCCCGCCAACAATAAAAGTACCGTTGGCCGCCACATTTATAGGGGTGGTTCCTGTTCCAAAAACAAACGGCGAGGTCGCCAGCGTAGTGTTGCTGTTTACCGTAACCGTACCACTTATAGAAGCTATATCGGCTGATGTTGATTTAACACCCGAGCCGGAAATGGTGAGGTTAGCATACGGAAGTGCCGTAACTGCCTGGTCACCCGTACGGTTATAGTTGATGGTACTTCCTGATTCCAGTACTATAGCCGGATTGTTAGTGTTGCGTACTGCCGTGTTGGATGCGCCGGAAAGCCCGTTGGTATTGCGCACATTAAAGGTAGCGCCTGATTTTACGGTAAAGGTAGTGCCGCTTTGCAGCGAAACGCCCGCGTTATCTGTCGATAGGCTCACATTGGTGCCCGATATTGTGATGTTACCGTATGTTGGCGCTGTACGTATAAGGGTTCCCGAAGTTCCCGTAAATTCAATTCTTGAAGTGGGATCTAATGTAAAGCTTCCGGATATATCAGGCTTGGTCGATGCCCCAGAATTGATGAAGAGCGAATTCTGCTCCATAACCAGGTTTGTAGCACTGCCTCCGAACGTATAGTTGGCCACATTAAGTGTGGCACCGTTTCTGATGGTTACCGTGCCGGAAATATCAGGTGTGGAGGTGGTTGTTCTCTTTTCGCCTGTCCCTGATATTACCAGGTTAGCGTAATTTATAGCGGATGTTACATCCTGATTACCCGCGCGGCCATACTCTACGGTAGAAGCGCTGCCCAGGGTTAAGCTTATACCGCTTGACATTGTGGCATTGGTACTACGAAGCCCGTCCGCGTCACGGGTTATAAATGTACCGTTAATTACCGCGGCTGGGCTGCCCCCCCCGCTCGTAATCCTGTTCTCTCCCGGGCTTGTGAATGTAGCATTTTCGGCTACTGTAAGCGTGCCGCTTAAAGTGAAACCATCACCTGTATTGGTGTTATCTACGGAATTGTTGTTGAAAGTGTACGACCCTCCCGCATTGACATTTACATTAGCCACACCAAGATTAGCCGTACGGTTTGACGTTACCGCGGCATTGAATGTTAATGTACCCGGATTACCTAAACCGCTTGTAGGGTAAGGGGTAGTCGTAGCGGCATTGAAAACATAATTGGCGCCGGCTGTATAGGTTGTATTAGCAGTTGTAGTTTGTATAGAACCCTGCAAGCCATTGGTATTCGATGTACGAAGCGTACCGCCTGAATTAACTGCAAAACTACCGTTACTGCCCATAGTAAAAGTAGAAACATCTAAAATACCGCCATCAAGTACGGTAAAACTATTTCCAGAGGTTGAAAGGGGAAAATTTTGCGTTAAGCGCACCGTTGCGCCACTGGCAATTTCAAAATCAACATCACTACCTATACCCCCTACAATAACCGGATTTTTTTCTATAGTGCCTGCAAAGGTTATTTTAGAATCAGGATCTGATGAACTAAGTGTACCCCCATTTTTAATGAGGTTTCTAAAGACCTGAAGATTAGAAATAGCACTAGAAGAATTTTGATTAACATTTAGTGTACCTCCATTAATGATTACGTCACCTTGTACATTAATTACAGGATTACCACTTGTTGTTGCTGTGGCACTTAATTGCCCTGCATCTACTACTGCGTTTCCGCCTATGGTTACATTGGATGAAGCATTAGTAAAAGCAACATTGTTTCCACCGGATAAGTTGACCCTAAAATTATTTTCTGCAAGGTTAACAGTTTGGGAACCCTGAACCATTACAAATAAACTTCCGGGCGAACCGGTTATTTCTATATTTCCAAAGTAGTAACCCGAGCTGTTTAGACTAATGAGAGAAGATGTCTGAATGAGACGGTTTGCGTTGGAAGCTGCCGTATAATCCCAATTTTTAATTTCCAGAATAGAACCTGACTTGAAATTTTCATTACCACTCCAAATAGCGCTTGAACTGTTAGTATTTGGATTATCTATTACAAACCTACCACCCGATTCTACTACTAAATTAGGAGAGGCAGACGCAATAAAAGTTATACCTGCTGTCCCTCCTGCTGTAAATGTCCCTCCGTTTTCAACATTTAGCTGCCCAATCGTACCCCCATTGGTTACGGTGAAGCTGCCGCCATTTTCAATTCTTAATTTGGTTCCTCCCCCTCCTGATGCTGCAAATATGGCATTTGACGAAACAACGTGCCGTATAATTATAATATCTTGCGTATTTGCATTTGGAGCAGATGAACTTTGCCATGAGCCACCGGTAAAACGCTGCCATGTTGCCGTACCTGTCCCAAGCCAAGTACCGCCGGTCAGGGTTCTGAAGGTACCATTTGCCACATTACTGATTGAAAAAGCACTTGATGTTACTGTATTACTTGCTGCCAGGCCTGTTGTAGCCGCAGTGATAGTAATGTTAGACTGCTCCGCATTGAATGTAACGTTGCTGATAGAAACACTCCCTGAATTAATTGTATATGATGCACTTGCAGTCATTCCTGTACCACTGGTAGTAAGGGTAAGTGTTGTTGTATAATCAAGGTCAACATTATTATTGATATCAACTGTTTCTACAGTAAAAGCGGAAAGGGCCACATCAACAGAACTTCCTGCGGGCTGCGTACCAAAACGAAGCCTGTCAGCAGTTACTTCAATACGGTTGCTGTCGCCCGTGGTTGAGGTGGATGCCCCACCTGCATTTGTGGCTGCAAAAGCAGAGCCTGACGTTCCGGCTGTAGCCGATGATACCGTAAACTGCAACTGCTGGTTGTCCGTTACCGAAGTAGTAAAGGTGGCACGGAGTGTAAGTGTTTTGGTTCCCCCGTCAGTTGTAGCTGTAGAAAAACTACTAAATGCAGCGCTTGTAGCTCCGGCAACTTCAGCCAGTTCCGTAGTGCCGTCATAAAGGGCCAGGCGGCGTATATTACCACCATTAGCAACCGAAAATGTTAGTGCCGTAAGCGTAGTCCCAAATGTATCACTGTCTGTAGTACCGCCACCATCGCGCATTACGAAACTACCCACCACTACAGAGTTGGCCGTAGTAATATCGGTAGCCTGAAAAGAAGCGTAGGCTATGTTAGAAGGCTCGGTAAATGTAGCATCCCTTATAATATCCGAAGCAGCGCTTGCCGTACCCGTACCGGTTAAATTGATGATATATGGATTTTCGTTGGAATCATTGTTGGCAATGCTCAGCTGTGCTGATTTACTACCCAAAGAAGTTGGTGCAAAAGTCACTGTAAATGTAGTAGTCCCCGACGCGGCTACCGTGGCTGAAGTTGCCGATTCATTCACTGAAAATTCAGAAACATTGGTACCGGATATGGCCACTTTAGGCGTACCACTCAGGCTTAACGGAGCGACTCCCGTATTGGATATAGTAAATGTAATTGCCGATGAACTTGTTGAAACAACCTGGCTTCCAAAAGCATAAGTGCCGGCTGTAGCTATTGCGGTAGCGCCCTGTGTAATATCAATTTCGGGCTGGGCGGTGGTAACAGAGCCTGATAAAGAAACGGTCTTGTCTGTAGCTCCATTACTAGATATAGTTATAGTTTCACTATTATAACTTCCTACGGCAAGGCCTGCCTTTAGCCTCACAAAAATTGTGGTGGCATTCACAGTACCGCCTGTTGGCGTAAGTGACACGGCAGCGCCATAACCGCTCCCGGCATTTGTGGATATTTCATAGTTTGTTGGAGCAGCAAGGTTGATTGAACCCGTTAAGTTAGAACCTTCTACTGTAAAAGACTGCTCAACCGACGGCCCGCTACCAGATACATACGTAAACCCTGACAAGCTGGCGACACTCGTGTTGATTGTTGGTGTGGACGATGAAACAGTCCAATTAATTGTAACATCATCTATAGCTAAACCATGATCGGTACCTGAATGATCTGGATCTTCCCACTTTAACATTATATAATCATTATTAGCTAATGATAAACCTGATATAGAAATATTAGAAGCTGTAACTTTATTAGCTGTAGCATTTCCATCCAAAGAACCGGCCGTGCCTGAATTAACAGGGCTGCTTAAGGTTAAGCCTGTTACTTGTGTCCATCCTGTATTAGTGTTTGGGGTTAAATTACTAATAGGTGAGCTACTTATTTGATACCAAAATGTTACTGGCTGAGCAGCAACAGTACCTCCAGCGTTTCTCCATTGCTCTAAAGTATAAGTGACTTTAATATCAGTTATCGTTGTTCCAGATGTATTTCTTAAAAGTACGCCATGAGCAAAACTTCCTGCCGCTGCATTACCGGAACCTAAACTACCTAAAGCCCTCTCATTAGTTGTTCCTGTACCATAACTATACAAATTACCTCCGTTACTTGATCCATTGTCAGCTGCATAAGTTGTACCTGTACCTGTACGCTGCGTATACCAACCAGAAATAGTTGAATTATTTGTAAATGTGTTACTTGTACCAGATGTTGCCAGGGTACTGAATTGCTGAGTATTTGACCCTGTAGTAGTCATATTGATTTGCCCCCACATACTTATCCCGGTGAGCAGGACAGCCATTAGTAAAAATTTTTGTAATTGTAATCTTTGTATCATGGTAATGTGTGTTAAATACCTTTCGCTATTTTAGCCAAAGGAAGGCAAAATTAAATTATTTTATCTTTCAGTAGTAGTTAAAAGCACAAGTATTTTTCAAATATATATTATCTTATTGTTAACAAAATCAGCCCAGTAACACGCAACCTCCCCCAAACTAACGCCCAAAGTACAGGGTAGCCGGTAACGCCACAGGTTATAAACCCTACAGCGGCGCCGGTGAAATAAAAAACCCTTCCCCACAAAAAACAGGGGAAGGGAAACCGGTAAACCACACCTTACTATAATTTAACCCGGTTTTTTGCCGGTCATTTGAGGGGGAACCTATGCCTGTATACGTATAAAACTACAGGGTGGTTTTAGGAAAATTTTCTTTTAAAAAAAAAAAAATGAAATGCCACGTACGGCGATACGTCATAATGTACTACATCCTATAGCTGCCCAACGCGCCAGTGCCGGGCCATATTGCCTCCAGTCCATTTCATTGACCCTGAGCAGGTGGCATCAAACGGTAATACTTAACACTCCTGTTTCTCAGCCAAACCAATGAGCTGAATTTTGGGGAGTGTTATAAAATATTAAGTAAGTGAAGCTACAATTTTTATTTCAAATTATTAAATTTTACAGGAACTCTGTTCTTTGATTTTAAAATACCAGTAAATACTTTGTACTTATTTTCTTCAATCATTCTTTTATCAGTCCTGCTTATTTTGTTTTTGATGTTTATGGTATCACTATTAATAAATAATTCTGCATAGTATTTTTTATTTTCATCCAGTTTCACAAAGTATTTGTTTTCTTCTGTCAATGTACCGAATGGTAAAACTAAAAACCATTCAAAATAAAGGGTTTCATTTGGGTGTATCGTAAAATTTGTAAAACTATTTTTCTGCAATACATTATAGCCTAAAAGTTCTGTATATTGCATTTCAGGTGTATTTTCTAAAAATTGCCGGCTACGTACATATGCAGGATTATTATCTTTATCGTAAAACCTTATAAATGCTTTGTTTAATTGCACATAATTATCCTTTCCTTCTTTTTGATTAATGTCCGTTATATTAAAGTAATATGTAGTATTGGTAGTATTGGTTAATTTATAAGTTATAATTGTTTTAGACCCAACAGGAGGGGGCTTAGTACCAAATGTATAATCTTTATAATTATCGGCTAAAAAATAGTTAACTTCTTTTGTTATGATTTCAAGTTCTAAATCAGCCTTATTTTTACAGCCTGAAACCACTACAATAATAATAATTAAAATAAATTTTCTCATTATGGATAGAATGTAGTAACAAGGATGATTATTGAAGTGGTTTAAACTTTTATTTTATTAAATTTCTTTAGTG
>NZ_NOXV01000244.1 GCF_002251835.1 Flavobacterium cyanobacteriorum | reverse complement strand
AGCGGCATCCTCCCCGCCGCCCGCTTTCGCGGCGGGGAGATAGAGTGTACAGCGGGAAATGCGCTGCCCGGAAAGCGCTTAGACTGCTGCTCCCCATAAAATATATTGAAGGAGGAAACAGCCATTATTAAAGTTGCAATGCAATACAAAGCAACACTGATAATAAAAAAGTGCTAAGTGCTACTTTTTTTAGTTCGGGGTCAAGCGCTTTGGGTATATCGTTTCGTTTTACTACTACCAGATGCCATATGAGTGGCAGGTAAGCCACGATGAAAATATATTGTACCACACGGAATCCCATCAAGATGGCGAAGAGCATTGTCAGCGTTAGTGCGGTACTGATTATTATATAGTGGTATTGTTTGGCCCGCACGGCACCTATTTTTACTACCAGTGTGTTTTTACCGGCCAGTGCGTCGGTTACACGGTCGCGCATGTTATTGAGGTTTAGTACGGCCACACTGAGCAGCCCGACTGATACTGCGGGCAGTACAAGCAGCGTATCAAGATTTTTGGCATACAGGAAATAGCAGCCTAATACGCTTACCAGCCCAAAAAATATAAATACAAATACATCGCCCAGGCCCCTGTAGCCATAAGCAGAATTTCCTACGGTATATTTTATTGCTGCTGAAATGGCCGCAACGCCCAATAAAAAAAAGAACACTGAGTAAGCAAAATCCGCTTTCCCGAAGGAAATGTATATCAGGATTACTGCGGTTGCGAGAGTGAGCCCCGCAGTAAGCGCTACGGCTTTTTTCATTGCGGCGGCGGTTATGGCGCCACTCTGGACGGCCCTTGCCGGCCCTATGCGGTTTTCATCATCTGTTCCCTTGACCCCGTCGCCATAATCATTGGCAAAATTAGAAAGTACCTGTAGGCCTAATGTGGTAAGCAGTGAAAACAATAATATAAGCCAGTTGGTAAATCCCTGTGAAAAAGCATAAAAACTCCCAACTAAAATGCCTGAAACCGAGAGCGGCAGTGTCCTTAAACGTGCGGCCTGAAGCCATGCTCTTATTTTCATTTCTTATAATTATTTTATAATAAATTCCTGTTTAACAACTTACATCCAGTGCCTGCCGGTGGTCTCTACCTGGTAAAGCCAGTAGTTGAGCAGGTTTTTCATTTTGTTGTAATCCGCTACTCCAAAATGAATATGCCCGCCGGCCGTATAAATAATGATGGTGCCGACATTAGCCTGCTTCTGCCAGAAATACTGGTATATTTTAAATGACTGTATCTTATGGGGCATAACATAATCATTATCTATATCCCATGCGCCTTTCTGCCTGATGATAAACTTATCGGTTACAAACAACCGGCTGTTCCTGTAGGCCATGAATGTTAATATTGCCGCAAAAAATACGTAGAAGGGAATGATAAATGCAACGTATAATTCAGGGACCAATAGTCCAATGACATAATAAAACAGTACCGGTATAACCACTCTTACAAACAAACCCAGTACAAGTTTGCGATAATTAGGTTTATACATGATGCCTTTCTCCGGCACTTCGCCCAGGAGTAACTCCAGCAGCGTATCCTTTTCGCTGTCATTACATCCGGGAATTTCCAGCAATGACTTTTTGCTTTCAGGATTTTCTTCGGTGAGCGCAGCCTGTCGTATCTTCAGGTCCTGTATGCCAAATTTTTTTTGGAAATAATTCCGGCCCACGGTTAGTATCTGTACTTTTTCAGCCCTCAGGATAGTATTGCGCGTATTTAGCAAGCCATATGAAAGTAGTAGCGATCCGGGCTGTCGCGTGATCCTGAAGTCAAAATATTTTATAATAGTACGGGAAAGGTTGACTACAATCGTAAGCAAAAGTATGCCTGTTATGATGAAAGCAATGAACTGTAGCATTATCTCAGTGCTGATGTAATCATCAAGAGGGTCATCATTAATGTCCATGTAATCAAAAAAATCTTCTATCTGCTGGAAAAGTGTAATGATAAAAGCAATAAGCAGTGCAAAACTACGCACGTAATTGGATGTTATCCCTGTCTTGAAAAGGCTTGCAAGGCTTATAGTGATGAATGGCTTTTCATCTTTCTGTACCGGCTCAGCGGACGCATCTGCAGGTGTTTCCTTTTTACCTTGCAGGAGGCGTGATTTCAGGGTAATTGCCATCTTGTGCGTTATTGCCCTGATAGAGACTTCCTTGTTACTGCTGCCTGCCGTATCTACTTCGAGCTCATGCACACCAATAATTTTCTGTATTACCGACTGGTTGATGTTTACCTGCTGAATTTTATCCAGCGGGATTGCAATCCTTTTTTTATTAAAAACCCCTTTGCGGACTATAAATTCCTCATTATCCTCATCGAGGTGGAATGTAAAGTTTATGTATTTCAGGTACGACGAAATGGCCAGCAACAGTACACCCGCAGCTAAAGAAGCTACTAAATACGATTTATCATCTTTATCTGTACGGAGTAGTATGACAATAAGCATAGGCCATAACGCCCTTACCAGTTTTTGCGCATTGTCGGTAAACATTACCACTACCCCCACTAATGACTGGCGCTGTGGCTGGCTGAAATCATCCCTCATCACTCACCTCATTTTGTATTTTCCCGATTAGCAGCTGCTTTATATTTTCAGCATGAATTTTTTCAATACCCGGTATTTTGATATCACTACTTATACCGCCTGCTGTAAATATTTCTATAGACGCGAGGCCCAGCCTGCGGGCCAGCCAGCCTTCGTGCAAAGCAACATGCTGCACCCTGTTGTAAGGAATTATGGCTGTTGTAATGCCTATAGCGCCGCTGCGGTAAACAATGTCATGGGTACGGAAGGCAAAGCCCCTGTTCCTAAAGCTGAGCATTGCTATAAATGCCGAGAATAGCAGTAAAGATATATAGGCTACAGCCGCAGGGATTATATAAGGCCTTGTTTCTTCAATAAAATAAAATACCAAAGTGCAGGCAATCCCTGTGAGTATAAAAGTGAGACCGAAATTAAACCACATTATTTTTTTGTATTCCGGATGAAGCGGTTTGAGGCGCACTTCTTCAAAGCGGGGCAGCGATGTGGTATCAATAGCTTCATTAATAAAGTCTTCCATGGTTTTCTTAGCAGAAATTAAGGTATCCACTTAATATTTCTAAAATCAGGCTTACGCTTTTCCAGGAAAGCGTCCCGCCCTTCTTTTGCCTCTTCGGTCATGTAAGTTAGCCTTGTAGCCTCGCCGGCAAAAACCTGCTGCCCCACCATGCCGTCATCGGTAAGGTTAAAGGCAAATTTCAGCATCTTAATAGCGGTTGGCGATTTGCCCAGTATTTCCTGTGCCCACTGGTAGGCTGTGCCTTCAAGTTCATCGTGCGGCACCACGGCATTTACCATTCCCATTTCATAAGCCTCCTGTGCCGAATAATTCCTGCCGAGGAAGAATATTTCCCGTGCACGCTTCTGCCCTACCATTTTAGCCAGGTAAGCAGAGCCGTATCCTCCGTCAAAGCTGGTGACGTCAGCATCAGTCTGCTTAAAAATGGCATGCTCACGGCTGGCCAGTGTAAGGTCACACACTACGTGCAGGCTGTGCCCTCCGCCAACCGCCCATCCTGGCACTACGGCAATTACTACTTTAGGCATAAACCGTATAAGCCTTTGCACTTCAAGTATGTTGAGCCTGTGCATACCGTCATCGCCCACATACCCCTGGTGTCCACGGGCCTTTTGGTCGCCTCCGCTGCAAAAAGAATAAACACCGTCTTTAGGTGAAGGGCCTTCGGCAGAAAGCAATACAACACCAATTGAGGTATCTTCCCGGGCGTCAAGGAAAGCTTCAAAAAGTTCAGCGGTAGTCTTTGGCCGGAAAGCATTGCGTACTTCAGGCCTGTTGAAGGCTATGCGGGCTACACCATCGCATTTTTTATAGGTAATATCTTCAAATCCTTTAACGGTTATCCAGTTTATATCGCTCATATAATTATCATTTTAATTGTAAAATTAAGCCATTTTTGTATAATGGCTATATTATAATAAAGGAATGTATTACCCGATAAAAAATTATCGTCTATAACCCCTTTGCTGTCAAAACATTATGATTAACTATACAATATTTTTATAGTAGAAGCTGTTAACCATAAATAAAATAAGCTGTTAAAAAACAAGGTTTATTTATATTTGCTTTTTCGCAAACACAGATGAAACTACTTCGCTATACTATATACCTGTACATGGGGCTGTTCTTTTCGTGCCGGAAAGACAGTGGCCATCTTGCTGAAAATCTCAGGGGAAATGATAGTATCTCGCCTTATTATGTTGATTTTAAAAGCCTGAGTCCCGATTATAAATTATTAAAACAAAATAAAATTGAACAGTTTTACTTAAAAAACTGGCCAAAGGATGATTTGAGCGGCGGCTTCCTGGTAGCTAAGAACGGCCAGGTACTTTTTGAACACTATGGCGGCTATGCCAACAGGTTTACTAAAGAGGATATAAACCCGCATACACCTATACACATTGCATCGGTAAGTAAAGTGCTAACAGCGGCTGTTGTGATGCGGCTTATCGACACCGGAAAATTGGAGCTAGACCAAAAAGTACACACCCTGCTACCAGAATTTCCTTACAAAGATATAACGGTAAAGATGCTGCTCAACCACCGTAGCGGCCTGCCTAACTATGCTTATTTTTGTGACGACCGCAAAATCTGGAACAGAAACATGCTTACCAACCGGGATATACTGAACCTGCTGGCAAAGCATAAATTCGGACTGTATTTTAAGCCGGATAAAAAATTCGGTTATTGTAATACCAACTATGCCATGCTGGCGCTGATAATAGAAAAAGCCACACAGCTAAACTACAGGCTTGCCATGGAGAAGCTCCTGTTTGAGCCGCTGGGCATGAATGATACCTTTGTTTTTGATTATAAAATAGACAAAGCCAGCGCCAGTCATTCCTACAAAGGGAACAATGTGCAATATGGTTTTGATTTCCTTGATGATGTTTATGGCGACAAAAATATATACTCAACCCCACGCGACCTGCTTAAGTTCGACCTTGCTACCTATTCAAAAAAATTTCTTGACCCTAAACTGGTAAAGCAGGTATTTAAAGGCTACAGCTATGAGCACAAAGGCGTTAAAAACTATGGGCTGGGCATCCGCCTGCATGAATGGGACACAGGTGAAAAGCTGTTTTACCACAATGGCTGGTGGCATGGCAACACTTCATCCTACGTAACCCTGAAAAATGATACCGTAACCATGATAGCGCTTTCCAACAGGTTTTCGTACAAGCCTTACAAGATATGGAAGCTTGCGCCTGTTTTTGGACAATATCCGGTAAAACCTGATGATACTGAGGGTGCCGAATAAATAACAGCATAATAACTCCACTATTGATTACATTTAGCTACATTAGCCTTTGAAAACTTACTATAACCTACTAAAAAATCTTTATGGACACTGACAAGATACTTGAACTTATATTTTATACACTGCCGGCATTAATAACCGGGGGAGTGGCCTATTATTTTTTTAATACCTATATAAAAAATGAAGAGGGCCGCCGGCGCTACCTCATTCACAAGGATGCACAGAAGAATGCGCTTCCGCTAAGGCTGCAGGCTTATGAAAGGCTAACACTGTTCCTTGAGCGGATAACTCCTACAAGGCTGCTTATACGCATAACTCCGCAGTCTTCAAACAAGCATGATTATGAAGAATATCTTGTATCACAGATAGAAATAGAATATGAACATAACCTGTCGCAGCAGATATATATATCGCCTGAATCATGGGATATTGTTACTACAGCCAAAAATGCTACTATCCAGATGATACGGAAAGCCAATATGAGCGAACGTGTTGACAGTGCCAATAAACTGCGTGAGGTTATACTCCAGGAACTTTTTGATAAGCAGGCGCCTAGCAGTGTAGCCATTGCTCACTTAAAGAACGAAATATCAGGCCTGTGGAGTTAAAAATTATTGCATAATTAGCATTTGCAAATGTATTTGTGATAAAATGTTTGTGATAAATGAAGGTTATAAATATTGACCATTTTGTACTTACCATATCTGATATAGAAGCTACATTAGCTTTCTATTGTGATATATTAGGTATGGAGAAAGAAGAATTTGGAGAACACCGTATTGCGCTAAAATTCGGGAATCAGAAAATAAATCTTCATTTAAAAGGGTACGAAGTCCTGCCTAATGCCCTGCATGCAGCACCCGGAACAGCAGACATATGCTTTATCGTAGATACACCACTGGCAATGGTACAGGAGCTGCTTAAAGTAAAAGGATATTTAAATTCCTCCGAAATATGTAGCAGGACAGGCGCAAAGGGAGCGGTGGAGTCTATTTATCTGAGAGATCCTGATGGAAATTTAATTGAACTAAGCAATTATCTGTAACAAAAAATTTTTGGAATAGATTGTATTATGCTATTCAGCTTTCTGCCAGTATAGCCTCCAGCTTTCTTTGTTCGGCATCGGTAAGCTGTGGCAGCAGCTCCTGGAAATAAAGCCTGTAACCTTTCTTTTTAAGCAATTTCCTTATGCTTTCCCTGCCAAACTTGGCAAATTGCCACTTATGGTGTGTGGTGGCATTTACAAGGTTTTTCATCATTACAGTATCAGGCTTGCCAAGGTACATAAGGTTAGCCAGTGCGTTGGTGCGCACACCACTCTCATATTTATCTGAAGCATAATCCTGCAACTCGGCATAATAGGCTTCTTTTTGGGCTGGTCGGTAATCTTTAGCTGAACAGGCCAGCGCGAGCCACAAAATCCGTAAGTTTTTGTCATTGAACCCTACCCATGTATCAGAAGCATCTAAAAAATGTGCCTGCCTGTCGGGAAACTTGCTGCAAAGCACATTCAGCACTATTTCTTTTGTTATGTAGGAGTCATCATCCATCAACGACCTGTACTCCTCAAAGAACTGCGGCGGAATTGTTGTTACCGTACGTGCTACGGCCTGCCTTAGCTTCAGGTTGCCGCTTTCCATCGCAATACGCACAAGGCCGGCTTTTTCCTCAAAGGGCACTTCCGCCATCTGGAAAAGCACTTCTTCCTTAACAGGATAAAACTCTTTTGACTCCAGTATATTCTTAAAAAGTTCTTTCTTTTCAGCAAATGGCTTCTCCTGCAGGTTGCCGAGCTCCAGGTACTGGCCCATAAAATCATTTTTCTTTAAAAGGCCCAGCGCCTCCTCTATCTCAAAACCCGGTTTTTCCAGCCAGCGCCTGCGGAAAGCTTCCGTATCATAACCGGAAACTTTATTTGTTTCTGCAAAAAAATCCTCTGTTGTAACTGTTTTATAAGCATATTTTTCAAGGTAAGCCTTTACAGCTGTCCGAAAAGCGTCGTGCCCTACCCCTTCCCGCAGCACATGCAGGGCCCAGGCCCCTTTCTGGTAAAATGATAGTGAACTTGCTTTTTCATTCAGTACCGGTATGGTATCGGTTTTTGCCGCCTGCTGCAGGCGTTCGGCCATCTGGTAAAGTTCGTAGTAAAAATGGTCTTCACCAAAAAGTTCCTGTTCAGCCAGCAGGGCATAATAGGTAGCAAAACCTTCATGCAGCCAGTGATGCCTTCCGCTTTGCGCTGTTATAAGGTCGCCGAACCACTGGTGGGCAAGTTCGTGCGCATTTACATTTGTATAGGTACGGTCATTAAATCCTGTTTTGTCCACAACAAAGTCTTGTGAAAAGATGGTACTGGTGGTATTTTCCATACCGGCATATAAAAAATCAAGCACCGGCACCTGGCGGTATATACCCCACGGATATTGTACACCAATTTCTTCTTCAAGGAAGTTGAACATTTCATAGCTGTATCGGTACGTAGGCGCCCATTTGGCGCTATCCTGGTGGCGCAGGTAAAACTCTAAAGGCGTATTACCTGCCGAATCCATTTTCCATTTGCGGAATTTGCCAATAGCCACCATAACCAGGTAGCTGCTCATGGGTTTATCCATTTTATAATAAAAATGCTTACCTACCCTAAAATCACTTACAGAATCTTCAATATTTTTTAAAATTCCATTAGAAAGTGCTGTATATGATGTGTATTCTCCATATAGCGATACAGATATATTAAAAACCACCTTTTCGTTTACATCATCAAAACTCGGCAGCCAGTGGCTGGTGTACTTGCCCTGCCCCTGGGTCCATATCTGGTCATCGGCACCGTCTTTTACAAAATACATGGTTTGTTTCGGTGTAGCTTCATACCTGAATTCAACCTTATTCTTCCCGCGCCTATAACCCTTATACAGCTTCAGTGCATTGGCCGAGGCTGTCCATTTCGCGGTTTTGCCATTTATCTTAACATTACTGAACCTGATGTTCTTAGCATCTATGTAAATAGTGTCGGGTTTCTTTTTCAGTACCTCAAATTCATACGCTACAGTACCCATAACTTTTTTTTGTGGCACGTCGAACGATAAAGAGGCATTGGCTGTTTTAAAATCAACATACTGAAGCTGCCGCGCCTGCTGGGCAAACGCAAGAGAAGATATAAGAAATATACAAAGGAATTTCATGTCAACTAATTTAGTACAAAACTACTAAATAGGCTGTTGTAGTTTATACCTGAATTTTAAAATAGTATCATTGAAATATTCCTGCTTAGGGCAGCCTATCATTTATATATAAGAACTATCATAGGATGCCTGAGTAAGCGGTAGGATGTCATCTTAAACTTTTACAAGATTTTATTATTTTAGCAGGAAATTTCAGCTAAATGGATTTACGAAAAATACTCATCCTGCTTTTGCCTGTAATGATGGCTGCCTGTGGTGGGGGCAATACAACAAAAACAGGCAAAGACATTGATAAAGGCACACGTGATATCATAAAAGCATATAATAACCGCCTTATGGAGGGGCTGTACAAAAACAGCAATAAAATTGTGAGGGGGCTTGTTACAGATAAACTGAACAAAAACTTTTACAGCCATATGGAACCTGTAATGGCGCTTTTTAGCCGTGGGATAATTGAAGGAAAAACGGCTATTTATGAAGAATATCATACCGTGCATGCATCAGCGCCTGCAAATTGTGTCATAACTTCTGAAAAACATAATTTTGAGCTTACTTACACAAACAGGGGCAAACAAAGTTACGTATCATTAATTACTGTAAGCGACGGTATGGACACCCTGCTGTTAACAGTTATATATGAACTTGTGGAAGATGAATGGAAAATAGACAACGTTTTTGCAGGAGTTTTGGCTTTTTACGAAAAAGACTCCCAGTACTATTATAACCTTGCCAAAAAGAAGGCAGGCAAAGGATACATTATTGATGCCTTTACTTACGCTGATATGGCAGAAGACCTGCTTGACCCGGCAAATGGGCACATTAAATTTGGCAATGAAAATAAAATAAAACTGGCAACCAAAATATGGCAGGCAGAAGCCAATGAATGTATCAGCTTTCCCATAATTGTAAAATCAGCTGCCACACAACCCCAAATAGCAGGCCTGGCACCCGTAAGGGACAGGGACGGGTTTTGTTACCGTATAACTTACCTTACCAATTTGCCTTTAGAAAACAAAGAAGGGCTACATACGGAATATTTGGAGGTAAAGAAGCAAGCTGAAAAGATAAAGGAAATAGACTTTTCCGGCAGGACAATCTACTATACTGCCTATACTCCTGAAAGGAGTGATACAATGACTTTTACCGAAAGGTATAAATAATTTTATATAAATTTACACTACTCCCCGGCCGGGGAGTTTTTTATTTAAGTTTTTTGTTTAATTGATATGCGTGCATACTAATTTTTTGTATATTTGATAAATTAATAATCTATGAAAGAAAGGACAATAGATTACGTACTGAGGGCTACATGGCAGGCGGTATCGAGGATGTATAACGAAGAAGCAGGCAAATACGGCGCAACGATGTCAATAGGCTTTGCACTTCTTTCTATTGATAAAGAAAGCGGAATCCCAAGCACGGCGCTGGGCCCGCAGATGGGAATGGAACCTACTAGCCTTACCCGTACATTAAAGTCCATGGAAGAAAAAGGGCTGATTGTGCGGAAAAAGAACCCGGTTGACGGGCGGGGTGTTATCATCCACCTTACGAAGCTGGGCAAAGAGAAAAGAGACCTTTCCAAAGCCACTGTACTGCGGTTCAATGATATTGTGAAGCAACATGTGCCGCAGGAAAAGCTGGAGCACTTTATGGAAGTGGCTGATATAATTAATGACCTGATTGCCGATAAGCAGATATTTAAAGACGATCACGAATCAATACACAGCAAACAACAACTAAAAAAAATATAATGAAGCGCACTATCAGAAAGGCAGCCGTGATAGGCTCAGGCATAATGGGCTCGGCCATTGCCGCCCATCTTGCCAATATTGGTGTTGAGGTACTCCTGCTGGACATTGTGCCAAAGGAACTGACCGAAGCTGAACAGAAAAAAGGGCTTACCCTTCAGGACAAAGCAGTCCGTAACCGTATTGTGAACGATCACCTTGCCAACTCCCTTAAATCAAAACCCTCCCCTATTTACCACCAGAAGTTTGCCGACCGTATTAAAACCGGCAATACTGAAGAGGACATGGCTAAAATTGCTGATGCCGACTGGGTGATTGAGGTGGTTGTGGAAAGGCTTGACATTAAGCAGAAAGTATTTGAGCAGGTTGAAAAATACCGTAAGCCGGGCACGCTTATAACTTCCAACACATCGGGTATTCCAATCCAATTTATGAGCGAAGGCCGCAGCGAAGATTTCCAGAAGCACTTTTGCGGAACGCATTTTTTTAACCCGCCGCGCTACCTGAAGCTTTTTGAAATCATACCTGGCCCTAAAACTTCACCAGAAGTACTCGAGTTCCTGGAAAGCTATGGTGAGAGATTTCTCGGCAAGACATCGGTAGTGGCTAAAGATACTCCGGCGTTCATTGGTAACCGAATAGGTATCTATGGAATAATGAGTCTTTTCCATCTTGTGAAAGAAATGGGCTTAACCGTTGAAGAAGTAGATAAATTAACAGGCCCGGTAATAGGGAGGCCTAAGTCGGCTACGTTCCGTACGGTTGATGTGGTGGGGCTTGATACGCTGGTGCACGTAGCCAACGGACTGTATGAAGGCGTACCGAATGATGAGGCACACGGGCTGTTTAAGCTTCCAGGCTTTATCGATACTATGATGCAAAACAAATGGCTGGGCAGCAAAACCGGCCAGGGCTTTTATAAAAAAGCAGATAAAGATATCCTTGCGCTGGATCTTGACACCTTAGAATACCGCCCACAGAAGAAAGCCTCTTTTGCCACACTGGAACTTACCAAACAAATAGATAAGCCTATAAACAGGTTTAAAGTTTTGATTACCGGCACTGATAAGGCAGGCGAATTTTACCGCAAGAACTTTGCGGGCATGTTTGCGTACGTGAGCAACCGTATTCCTGAAATTACTGATGACCTCTACAAAATAGATGACGCTATGAAAGCCGGCTTCGGCTGGGAAAATGGCCCCTTTGAAATATGGGATGCCGTAGGCGTTGAAAAAGGCCTTGAACTGATAGAAGCCGAAGGGCTTACCGCAGCGCAATGGGTTAATGACATGGTTGCTTCGGGCAACAAGAACTTCTACAGCATTAAAGAAGGCATTACGCATTATTATGATGTAAAGGCTAAAGTGCAGAAGAAAGTGCCGGGGCAGGACTCTTTCATTATCCTGAACAACATTCGCGAAAGCAAAAAAATATGGAGCAACAGCGAGGCCATCATCCAGGATTTGGGCGACGGCATCCTGAACCTGGAGTTCCAGAGCAAAATGAATACAATAGGCGGCGGCGTGCTTCAGGGTATTAACAAAGCCATTGACCTTGCCGAAAAAGAATATGACGGGCTTGTAATAGGCAACCAGGGGGCTAACTTCTCGGTCGGGGCCAACCTCGGCATGATATTCATGATGGCGGTTGAGCAGGAATATGATGAGCTGAACATGGCTATCAAGATGTTCCAGGACACGATGATGCGTGTGCGCTATTCAGCAATACCGGTAGTGGTAGCACCACACGGGATGACGCTTGGCGGTGGCTGTGAAATGAGCATGCATGCCGATAAGGTGGTTGCTGCCGCCGAAACATACATAGGCCTGGTTGAGTTTGGCGTAGGCGTTATACCCGGCGGTGGCGGATCAAAAGAGATGGCGCTGCGTGCGGCTGATACTTTCCGTAAAAATGACGTTGAGCTTAACGTGCTGCAGGAATATTTCCTTACCATAGGTATGGCTAAGGTATCGACCTCAGCGTATGAAGCGTATGACCTTGGCATCCTTCAAAAAGGAAAAGATGTTATTGTAGTTAATAAAGACAGGCAGATAGCCGAAGCTAAAAAACATGCTAAACTACTGGCCGAAGCCGGCTACACCCAGCCTATACGCCGCAAAGATGTTAAAGTACTGGGCAAGCAGGCACTTGGTATGTTTTTGGTAGGTACAGACAGTATGGAAGCGGGACACTACATCAGTGAGCACGATAAGAAGATTGCTAACAAACTGGCGTGGGTTATGGCTGGTGGCGACCTGAGTGAGCCTACGTTTGTAAACGAGCAGTACCTTCTTGACCTTGAAAGAGAGGCATTTTTATCACTTTGCGGTGAAAGAAAGACTTTGGAGAGAATCCAGTTTATGCTAACTAAGGGTAAGCCGCTCCGCAATTAAATTATTTTGAATGCTGAATTATAAATTTTAAATGTTCAGCAAATTCAAAATTTAAAATTTAAAATTTAAAACAATGAGTAGAACAGCATATATAGTAAAAGGATACAGGACTGCGGTAGGCAAAGCGCCCAAAGGTGTTTTCCGTTTTAAGCGTCCTGATGAGCTGGCCGCAGAAACCATCCAGTACATGATGAAGGAATTGCCGCAGCTTGATAAAACACGTATTGACGACGTGATTGTGGGGAACGCCATGCCGGAAGCAGAACAGGGGCTCAATTTTGCGCGTTTTGTGTCGCTCATGGCGCTGGGCATTGATGATGTTCCGGGTATGACGGTAAACCGTTATTGCGCTTCGGGATTGGAAACTATTGCCATTGCAACATCTAAAATACAGAGCGGTATGGCCGATTGTATTATTGCGGGCGGTGCTGAGAGCATGAGCTACATACCTATGGGAGGCTACAAGCCGGTTCCTGATTATAAAGTAGCTAAAGAAGGCCACGAAGACTATTACTGGGGTATGGGCTTAACTGCCGAAGCCGTGGCAAAACGCTACAACGTGAGCCGCGAAGACCAGGATACATTTGCTTACAATTCGCATCAAAAAGCGGTAAAAGCCATTGCCGAGGGTAAATTTGATAACCAGATAGTGCCTATTACCGTAGAGCAGACTTATATTGACGAGAATGGCAAGAAAGCCACAAAATCATATACCGTAACCAAAGATGAAGGCCCGCGTGCCGACACATCAATGGAAGCGTTGGCAAAATTGAAACCTGTGTTTGCCGCTGACGGTAGTGTTACTGCTGGTAGTTCATCGCAAATGAGCGATGGTGCGGCGTTTTTAATAGTTATGAGTGAAGAAATGGTGAAGGAACTTAACCTGGAGCCTATTGCACGACTGGTAAGTTATGCAGCAGCAGGTATAGAGCCTGCAATAATGGGTATGGGCCCGGTAAGGGCAATCCCTAAAGCGCTTAAGCTGGCTGGCATGAAGCTGGATGATATTGGCCTTATTGAGATGAATGAAGCCTTTGCATCGCAGTCTATTGCCGTATCGCGCGAACTGGGTATGAACCTGGACATCCTGAACGTAAATGGCGGCGCGATAGCACTGGGCCACCCGCTGGGCTGCACAGGCGCTAAGCTATCGGTACAGCTGTTTGATGAGGCCAAGCGCCGCGGCGTGAAGTATGGCATGGTAACCATGTGCGTAGGTACCGGCCAGGGCGGTGCTGGAATATATGAGATACTATAAGTTATTTTAAATGATGAATTTTAAATTTTGAATTGAATGAAGAACGACAATATCATCGCTACAAAAACATTTGATTTTTCATTAAAAATCATATCGCTCTACATCCAGTTAAAGAATCAGAACGAGTTCATCATTTCAAAACAATTGTTGAGGTCAGGCACCAGCATAGGGGCAAATGTGGAAGAAGCTATTGCCGCACAGTCCCGTAAAGACTTCATCAGCAAAATGGCAATAGCATCTAAAGAGGCACGTGAAACTAAATATTGGCTTCGGCTGTTACATAGGTCGGAGCTTACCAATACTCCTGTACAGGATTATCTTGTTGAAATAGAACATATCATCAACATTATTACTAAAATAATAAAGACATCACAGGAGAGTGCAGCTAAGCCAATTCAAAATTTATACTTTAAAATTTAAAATAAAAGAACAATGGCTGATACAATAGAAAAAGAAATAGCCCGCGGAGGGCAGTTTCTAGTGAAAGAAACAAAAAGCGAAGACATTTTTACTCCCGAGGATTTTAACGAGGAGCAGATTATGATGCGCGACACGGTTAAGGAATTTGTTGACCGTGAGTTATGGCCTAACAAGGAGCGTTTTGAGAAAAAGGATTATGCCTTTACTGAAGAAGCGATGCGTAAGGCAGGAGAGCTTGGCTTCCTTGGTGTGGCCGTGCCGGAAGAGTATGGTGGGCTGGGCATGGGCTTTGTGAGCACCATGCTGGTTTGCGATTACATTTCGGGAGCTACAGGGTCATTTTCCACAGCCTTTGGGGCGCATACCGGTATCGGTACCATGCCTATTACGTTGTACGGTACCGAAGAACAAAAGAAAAAATATGTACCTAAGCTTGCGTCAGGCGAATGGTTTGGCGCTTATTGCCTTACAGAGCCCGGAGCCGGTAGTGACGCTAACTCAGGTAAAACAAAGGCAGTGCTGAGCGAAGACGGGACGCACTACAAAATAACCGGGCAAAAAATGTGGATAAGCAACGCAGGGTTTTGCAACCTGTTCATTGTTTTTGCCCGTATTGAAGATGATAAAAATATTACTGGCTTTATCGTTGAGAACGATCCAAATAATGGCATCAGCCTGGGTGAGGAAGAGCACAAGCTGGGCATCAGGGCCTCCTCTACCCGCCAGGTTTTCTTTAACGAAACCAAAGTACCTGTAGAAAATATGTTAAGTGAGCGCGGCAACGGTTTTAAAATTGCCATGAACGCACTTAACGTTGGCCGTATAAAGCTGGCCGCCGCCTGCCTTGATGCGCAGCGCCGTACCATTGCCGCTTCGGTTAAATATGCTAATGACAGGGTGCAGTTTAATACCCCGATTGCAAATTTTGGGGCTATACGCTCTAAGATTGCCGAGATGGCCACAAGTGCCTATGCCGGTGAAAGCGCCTGCTACCGGGCCGCTAAAAACATTGAAGACCGTATAAATGCCCGAGTTGCCAAAGGTGAATCGCACCAGGACGCGGAACTGAAAGGTGTAGAGGAATTTGCTATTGAATGTTCCATCCTGAAAGTAGCGGTATCAGAAGACATACAAAACTGCAGTGACGAAGGTATCCAGATATTTGGCGGTATGGGCTTTAGCGAAGATACTCCTATGGAAAGCGCCTGGAGGGATGCCCGTATAGCGCGCATTTATGAAGGTACCAATGAGATCAACCGCATGCTATCGGTCGGCATGCTTATCAAAAAAGCCATGAAAGGCCATGTAGACCTCCTGGGGCCTGCCATGAAAGTGGCCGAAGAGCTTATGGGCATACCGTCATTTGATACGCCTGATTATAGTGAACTTTTTGCCGAAGAAAAAGAAATCATTGCCAAGCTCAAAAAAGCGTTCCTGATGGTTGCGGGAAGTGCCGTGCAAAAGTATGGACCTGATCTTGACCAACACCAACAACTGCTAATGGCTGCGGCGGACATCCTGATTGAGATATACATGGCAGAATCGGTAGTGCTGCGTACGGAGAAACTTGCCAAAAATAAAGGCGCTGAAAATGTAGAAGAGCAGATAGCCATGGCGCAGCTTTATCTTTACAAAGCGGTTGATATTGTGAACCAGAAAGGTAAGGAAGGCATCGCATCATTTGCCGAGGGCGATGAGCAGCGTATGATGATGATGGGTTTACGGCGTTTTACCAAATACAACAACATGCCCAATGTAGTGGCCCTGCGTGAAACCATTGCCAAGAAGCTTATTGAAGAAAACGGCTATGTTTATTAAGACAGACCGAGAGATAATAGAATAAAGATAACAGGCGCATTGACTAACCCTCATATATAAATCTTTTATCCATTATCTATTATCATCTCGTCTTTCCTTAGATATAAATTTTGGTTTAGTTTGTTTAAAAAACCGCTTCCTTCGTCAGAACGACAAGCCTTAAGTATATGGCAGCACCAGCCATAAAAAAACCGCTGAAAATTATCACAGCGGTTTTTTAAATGGTTGGCCTGTTTGTTTGTTACATTCGCCTTCGGTTCTTAAACACATTCACAAGAATGGCCGCAACAGCAACCACAAGCAAAAGGTGTATCAGGGCACTGGTTACATGGTAGGCAAAACTGCCTATTGCCCAAAAAATAATTAAGATAAAGGCGAGTATATAAAGTAGGTTTTTCATGATTATTTAGTGTCATGCACAATTATTTCATGGCATCTACCTTCTCTTTTACCATTTTAGCATGTTCAAGGTGCTTCCGCAGCGCGGGGAGCATGTTAGCAGCCCACATCCTGATTTCTTCATCAGCTGCATTTTCGGAAGCATTTTCCATTTTTTCAATGGTTTTTTCGTGCCCGTCCACCATCATATCGGCATATGCTTTATCAAAATCTCTACCTGTTTTATCATTAAGGTCTTTCAGGCTTTCCTGTACTTTTTCAGTAGGCGCAGCAGGTAGTGAAATATTCTTTTTCTTGGCAAGCGCTTTTGTTTCCCCAGATGATTTTGTGTGTTCGTCAACCATCATTCTTCCGAGTTCTTTTACATCGGCACTTGTACCTTTCTGTTGCGCCAGCCTCCCAAGTTCAATCTCTTTCATATCTACTTCGGCGGCAGCCACAAGATATTGTGAATCGTCTTCTTTAGCTTCGTTGGTGTCTTCAAATTTTTGTTCGTTTTGATCTTCGGCCACTTCTTTAGGGTCTTCCTGCTTATTTTGATTTTTACATGAAACCATACCTGCTGACAGTATTACAACCGCAGCACCCATAAGCATTTTTGCAAAAAAAGATGTTTTTTTCATAATAGAGGGTTCTTTTAGTTTGATATTAATTTGTTTATTATCAGCGAATTTAATACATAAAGTAGGACGCCTGTGTTAGTGTATTCACAATATATGTTACAGAAATACTAAATTTTGCCCACAGGGCACGTGCCCATACATAAGTAAAATTTGTATCCTCATTTATACTATCACTTAAGAGAAATAATATAGTTTTGTAATTTATTTCCCAATAATGATAAACCCTTCTGCCAGCGGATGGATAGACAAGTTTTTGGACCGATATGCAAGTATAGCACCGGAAAATACAACAATGCGCCTTTTTTATCGCAATGTACGCAACAGCGGCTTTATATACGGGCATGTTACCGCCCCTGATTATGTTTCGGTAAGCGAAAGAAAAGGCTGGATACCGGAAGAAATGACCAAGGTAGCTCTGCTGCATACCTTATATAGCCTTTATGTCCTGGAAACAAAAGATACCGATACAGGAAATTTTATAAAGCACGCTATCCTGTTTTACAAACAAATGGCCCCGGAAGGATTCAGCCTGCTCAAAAAAGTACTTCCGGCAGCACCACCCGGCCATGAGCTGGAGGACCTGCTTGACGAAAGGGTGAAAACCAATGACAATATTATTAGCCGGAATTTTTCGCATATCCTTACTAACGCGCTGCTGTTTATGGATGTGCTGGCCTTCAGGCAATACCTCACGAAAAGTGAATTACCGGAACGCTACCTGAAAAATCTCGAGGAAACGGTAGTGAGGGTGGTGCTGTTGGCGCTGCGTTCCAAAAAAAAGCAGTCAGAGTATGATTCCCTGCTCATAAAACTTTTTGAATCTTCCCTGAGATACACAAAAATAAGTGCCGTAAGCGCTGACAGCCTCAGTAAGATAGAACTGAAAAACTTTGCATGCGACCTGGAAAAGTTTTACCTGATGGATATCGCAGGTATGGCAATATGGACGGACGGCATGGCCGATGCTGCCGAAATAGGCTTTTTATTCATGCTGGCCGCGGAACTCAGAATTGATGATGAAACAGCTGCTGAAAGTATAGCATCTTTTGACGTTTTTATAAAGCAGCATAAGAAAGATATTCCTTATTTTAAATATTCAAACCCTGTAAAGCATTTCTATGACCATGCGGCACAAACCGTTACTGTGCTGATAAACAGGAACAAAAACAGGCTCATCAGGGAATTATCAAACAACGGCGAACTAATGGTGCTACTTACCCACTCTACGCACCGAAGCCTTGACGACAAAGAAAAGAAAAAGGTAAAAAAACAGCTGCTGGAAATATGCAAAACAGTACCTTCACTCACCATCTTCCTGCTACCGGGAGGAAGCCTGTTGCTGCCACTGCTCATAAAATTCATACCGCAATTGCTGCCTTCTGTTTTTAATGAAAACCTGGAAAAGGAATAATTTTTTGATTTTTTTATACTGTGTTTTATTTATCAAACCGGAGACCGGGGAAGCCATTATAACGTAAAGAAGAAAAGGATGTAATGGAGTATCTTAACTGCTGATTTACCCATAACCAGATGCAATGTTACGGTTAACAGCCCCCATGTATGTCAAATTCAGCTATCAAACAGCCCGGGGCAGGAATATACATTGCGGTTATCGGTAATACCCTTTGATTTCAACAGTAATGCATCATGATTTACTTCCTGAATATTTCTGACGGAAAAAGTATAAAGGCGGCGTATTACCCAGGATAAGTACTTTTAGCATTACAGTTTAAAATAAGCCATTTAATTCTGCATTAATGCGGTTTATGATATCGCCTAGGTCTTCAGGGTTGTCAACAAAATTAATTTTATCAACATCCACTATCAGCAATTTACCTTTATCGTAGCTATGTATCCAGGCTTCATACCTTTCGTTCAGCCTGCTCAGGTAATCAATTGAAATGGAATTTTCATAATCCCTGCCGCGTTTGTGTATCTGCTTCACCAGGTTAGGTATGGAACTGCGGAGGTATATCAGCAGGTCAGGCGCTGCCACAAAGCTTTCCATGAGCTCAAACAGTGATTTATAGTTGTTATAGTCCCTGTTGGTCATAAGGCCCATAGCATGCAGGTTAGGCGCAAATATGTGCGAATCTTCATAAATGGTCCGGTCCTGTATAATGTTCTTTCCGCTTTCGCGTATCTGCAGTATCTGGCTGAAACGGCTGTTCAGGAAGTATATCTGCAGGTTGAACGACCAGCGCTCCATCTGGTGGTAAAAATCATCCAGATACGGGTTGTCTACCACATCTTCATAATGGGGTTCCCACTTAAAATGTTTGGCCAGCAATCCCGTTAATGTGGTTTTTCCGGCACCAATGTTCCCGGCTACAGCTATATGCATTATTCAGTTACTGTTATTTTATACTGATTGATTTGACTGGCTGTAAAAATAGATAAAATTTGCGCTGAATACTGAAAACCCTCAAACGTTTTTTCCACAAGGGCAATCTGCCTGCTCCTGCCCGTCTGCATATTATGCACATACAGGGTGTTGCCTTTCTGCACAATAGCTTCAGCAGACGATATAATTTGCATGCTGTCATGCTCCGGTACGCTACCCAGCGAAGTTATTTTACCGAATATATTGCAGGCATAACATTTATTGGCGCTGTCAACCCAGTAAAAATAGTTGTAATCGCTCTGGTAGTATTTTGGGCTTTCTGTAAATGGCGGTGTCAAGGCCCTGAAGTTTGACTGTGACAGGTCAAAAAGCCCAAGTGCCATGGTGTTGATATCAAATAGCCATAGCCTGTTTTGTGCGGCCAGGCCGGCAGCTTCAGCAACCAGCGGGACAGGCATAGTCAGGTCTGAAAAATTTATCCTTGCGGTTTCATTAAGCTGGTTATCCAGCAGCACGACTGTATTAAATTTTTTATAGAAAAGTACTATCTGCAATGGGTTTTGCAGGTCAATCCGGTATATATTGCCCAGCTGCAATGCCCTGTACTTCAGCAAAACGCCTTCATATAGCTTATGAAACTCATCATCTTTCACCGAATATACTGCCCCAAAAGCATCAGTGCCTGTATATTTTTCATTACGTGCGCTGAAGCCTGACAGGAACTTTACAGGCACGGTAAGCTCCTGTCCGCCACACTCCACGGTCACAATAAAAAAAAATAAAACAGGCAACAGTTTCATAAGCAGCAAAGTTATACATTTATTGCATTGCACGGTATTGTAACAATTGCATCACTTATTCGTTTAACCCAAAAACGCAATTATGAAAAATAGAATTGTATTTGCCTTAATTCTGCTGGCTAATGTTTTTATAACTAATGCCCAGGAATTCCAGGGCATGGCTGTATATGAATCAAAAACCAGTACTGCTGATTTTAAAATGGAGGGGCGCGAAATTACACCCGAGGTGCAGAAAATGATACAGGAAAGGATGAGGAAAGCGCTTGAAAAAACATTTATACTAAGGTTTGACAAATCTGCATCTACTTATGAAGAGGAAGAAAAACTGGACACTCCCGGCGCTGATAACACCGGCATGAGGATAATGGCCTCATTCACAGGGGCCGGTGGCAAACATTATAAAAACATTAAAGACAAGTCGTTTGCCATTGAAAAGGAAATATTCGGGAAAGAATTCCTTATAAATGATACATTGCCCAAGATTAACTGGAAAATGGAGAATGAATCGAAAAAAATAGGTAACTATACCTGCTACAAAGCCACAGCGGTTATACCTGTGAATAAATCGGACTTCAGGAACCTGAGAAGAAAACAGGCAACTGATAAAAAAGAAGATAAAAAAGATGAAGCCCAGCGTACGACTAATTTTATGGACATGGTGGAAATGCCTAAGGAAGTAACAATAACGGCGTGGTACAGCCCGGAAATACCGGTGAGCCAGGGTCCGGAAAATTACTGGGGGCTGCCGGGGCTTATCCTGGAAGTAAATGATGGTAAAACCATTATTCTTTGTTCTAAAGTAGTACTTAACACTAAAGAAAAAGCCGAAATCAAGGCACCAAAAAAAGGCACAAAGGTTACACAGGCCGAATTTGATACTATAGTGGCCAAAAAAATGGAAGAAATGCAGGAAATGTTCCGTACACGGGGAGGCAACGGCACACAGATAAGGGTTGGAGGGTAGCAGGACTGTAAAGGACTAAACATGTGCCGCAAAAAACAGGTTGTTCGTTGTAGGGCTGCCTCTGATAGTCCAGTCCCCCGCAACCTGCTTACAGGCCTGAACGGCAGGATATTAAATATTTCCCTGCCGTAAAAATAAACCAAATGTTTCCCCTTCATGAAAAAAATACTACAATTGCTTACCCTGCTGTTTACAGCCTATGGTTTTTCGCAGAATATAAAGCTGGAAGGTACCGTGAAAGATTCTTTAGGCGTAGCCCTTGAAATGGCTAATGTTATGGCTGTCAATAAAGCTACCAATGCCATGGACGCTTATGCCATAAGTAATGAAGACGGAAAATTCCAGCTGCTGCTAAAGGCTAACACGCCCTATATACTTAAGGCAAGCTATATCGGCTACACCGCCTTTGAAACCGACATTACTACCGGTTCGGGAAATATTGTGAAACATATTGTACTGAAACAGGGAATTACCCTGAAAGAGCTGGAGATCGTACACGAAATGCCTGTTACCATTAAAGGCGATACCATAGTATATAATTCTGATTCTTTTACAAATGGCACCGAGCGCAAACTGGAAGACGTGCTGAGGAAGCTGCCCGGCGTTGAAGTTAATGCCGACGGGGAAGTAAAAGTTGAAGGAAAAACAGTATCAAAACTTATGGTGGAGGGCAAAGATTTTTTTGACGGCGACACCAAGCTTGGCGTTAAAAATATACCCGCAGATGCGCTCGATAAAGTTGAGGTACTGCGTAATTATAATGAGGTAAGCCAGCTGCGCGGCCTTGAGAACAACGAAGAGAATGTAGCCATGAACATAAAGCTCAAGGAAGGCAAAAAGAACTTTTGGTTTGGCGATGTTATGGCAGGGGCCAGTATTGGCGAAGGCGAAAGATATATAGTTAACCCGAAATTATTTTACTACAGCCCAAAATACAGCATAAATGTTATCGGGAATATAAACAATACGGGCGAGCTGCCGCTAACCATTCAGGATTATTTCAAATTTACCGGGGGCTTCCGGAACATGATGCGCAAAGGCGGCACCACTTTCAATATCGGGTCAAATGACCTGGGCATATCGTTATTGCGCAATAACAGGGCTAAAAATATTGAAACTAAGTTCGGGGCGGCCAATTTCAGCTACAATCCGTCCAAAGAATGGACACTGAGCGGTTTTGCCATTATGAACTCCAGCCGCAATGAGCTGGAAACAAAATCGCGCACGCAGGTACTAAACCCTGTTACCGGTGAACCTGAGACCACACAGGACGTTGATGAGCAATCGTTACAGAAAAGTGATTTTGGCTTATTTAAATTGAGTTCAAGTTATAAGCCCAATAAGAACCTCCATTTTGACTATGATGCGCTGCTTAAAGCCTCAAAACAGCAGGAAGATAATTACCTCAACCAGGTTGTAACACCCGAAACTTCCCAAAGCCAGGAAATTTTTACAGACAAATCGCAAAATCCTGTATCGCTAAACCAAAACCTGAATCTGTATTATACGCTCAATGACAAAAATGTCTTTGCTTTTGAAATGCAGCACCTTTACCAGGATGAAGACCCTTTTTATAATGCCAACTTACAGGAAAACCCTTTCCCGGACAACCCTACAAATCCATCGCTAAACCTGGGTTTGTCGCCTGTTGCGGGCCGGTATGATATATCACAGGAACGTTTTGTAAAGACGAATAAACTCGATGCAAAGTTTGATTATTATTATATGCTAACACCAAAAAGCAATATTAATGTTACCCTGGGTAATACGTACTCATACCAAACCTTTAACTCCAACATCTTCCAGATACTTGATGATGGCAGCCTGGATAATCTTGATGAAAACACCAGAAATGATGTAAGTTATGTTTTTAATGATGTTTTCCTGGGGTTACATTATAAGTTTATTACTGGCAAGTTCACGTTCAATCCGGGTGTAAGCTTCCACAGGTACAATTCATATAACGAGCAGCTGGGAACAAAGGTTTACAATAACTTTTACAGGCTACTGCCCGATGTTTATGCCCAGTACCAGATCAAAAATGCGGAGCGGCTTACCTATAACTACAGTATGACTACGCAGTTTACGGATGTAACCGATTTTGCACAAAACCTTATATTTACAAGTTACAGTTCCTTGTTCCGAGGCAACAGGTATCTGGAAAATGCACTGTACCAAAGCCACTCGCTCAGCTATGCCAAATACAATATGTTCAATTTTACCCAGATTTTTGGGTCGCTGTCCTATAACCACCGTATGGATGATATAAAAAGCCTTGCCGGCTTTAACGGGATTAATCAGATAAGTACGCTTGAAAACTCAAACTTTGCTGATGAGTCTATATCAGGTTCGGCAGGTTATACACGTAGCTTCCTGAAATATTATAAAGCTTCGGCAGGTGCAAGTATTAGCTGGAACAAGTTTAACAACTTCAGGGTTAACCCCGAAGCTGTAGGCCAGCAAAGCATAGCCAACTCACAACGCCAGGTAAGCGAGCAACTGAGCCAGAACTATAATGTAAGTTTTTCTACCAATTATAAATCACTACCAAATGTTGAGGTTGGGTACGCCCTGACAATCAATGATTATGAAAGTAATATATTTTATAACCACAGGCCTTTTGCAAGGATGGATTACCTGCTGCTGAATGCGTTTACCATAACAGCCGAGTACGAGTATAACCACTATTATAACGATACTAAAACATCAGACAACGAATATGATTTTTTGAGCGCCGGGATTATGTACCGTAAGCCCGAAAGCAAATGGGAATTCAGGGTAAACGGCACCAACCTGCTCAATACCACCACCCTTAATGATGACAGCTTTAACCAGTTCAGTACACGTACTTCGCGTTACAGGGTACAGCCGAGGTACCTGCTTTTTTCTATAAGGCATAACTTGTAATAAAAAGAAGCCGTCTCAATACTTAAATTTTGAGACGGTTTTTT
>NZ_NOXV01000230.1 GCF_002251835.1 Flavobacterium cyanobacteriorum | reverse complement strand
TATTGATTTTTAATCAATTATATTTTTTGTCGTGTACTAAAAAAAAATTCTTAAAAGAATAAATAAAAACGCCTCTGGCTTTAGAGCCAAAAAGGTTGCGTGGCCAGCCATATCATTCGGTAAGCTGGGGGACGTCGTAAGCCATTAGGGGGCAGTTTTACCCTTCCATCATGCCGCAGCAGTACCACTTTTGAAAATTTAATTGATTTTTCTGCCAAAGAATAAGCTTAAAAATTTCCGAATTCCGTTCATAGGTTTAACTTTGTGGGTTCTGTAAATTAAGCAAATCCATAAGATGAATCAGTACAGCAAACGAAGGGAAGCGCTTTTATACCACGCCAAGCCGCATCCCGGAAAGATACAGGTGGTACCCACCAAAAAATACGCAACCCAGCGCGACCTTTCGCTGGCGTATTCTCCTGGTGTTGCCGAGCCCTGCCTTGAAATAGCCAAAGATGTAAACAACGTATACAAATACACGGCCAAAGGCAACCTGGTGGCAGTAATATCAAACGGTACGGCCGTGCTGGGCCTGGGCGATATAGGCCCGGAAGCCTCAAAGCCCGTGATGGAAGGAAAAGGCCTTTTATTTAAAATCTTTGCCGATATTGATGTTTTTGATATAGAAGTGGACACTAAGGATGTTGACAAATTCATTGAAACGGTAAAAAACATAGCCCCCACTTTCGGAGGCATTAATCTTGAAGACATCAAGGCGCCCGAATCATTCGAAATTGAACGCAGGCTGGTAGAAGAGCTTAACATACCTATCATGCACGATGACCAGCATGGCACCGCCATAATCTCTTCGGCAGCACTGCTCAATGCCGTGGAACTTGCCGAAAAATATATTGATGAAATTAAAATTGTAGTATCAGGTGCGGGCTCTGCCGCGCTGGCCTGTGCTAACCTGTACCTGCTGCTGGGCGTCAAGGCTGAGAACATTATCATGTTTGATAAAGATGGCATGCTGGTAAACAGCCGGACCGACCTGTCGGACCTGCAAAGAAAATATGCCAAAGAGGGAAGTGCCGTATCCCTGGCTGAGGCTGTTAAGGGCGCAGATGTCTTTCTGGGGCTTTCCGTAGGGAATGTCCTTACACCGGAAATGCTGCTGAGTATGGCGGCTAATCCAATCGTTTTTGCGATGGCAAATCCGGTGCCGGAGATTGATTATAACGTTGCCATTGCCACACGCAAAGATGTTATCATGGCTACAGGCCGGTCAGACCATCCTAACCAGGTGAATAATGTGCTGGGATTTCCTTATATATTCCGTGGCGCGCTTGATGTAAGGGCTACCAGGATTAACGAAGCTATGAAAATGGCAGCCGTAACCGCGCTTGCTGAGCTGGCAAAAGCGCCGGTGCCCGAGCAGGTGAATATTGCCTATGGTGAAACAAAACTCAACTTTGGGCGCGATTATATCATCCCTAAGCCTTTTGACCCGAGGCTTATTGCCGTAGTGGCCCCGGCGGTGGCAAAGGCAGCCATGCAGAGTGGCGTGGCACAGCAGCCTGTAACTGACTGGGAAAAATATACCGAAGAACTACTGGAGCGCCTTGGCAACGATAATAAAATGGTACGCCTGCTGACCAACCGGGCTAAAACAAACCCCAAGCGGATTGTTTTTGCTGAAGCCGATCATCTTGATGTGCTTAAAGCGGCCCAGATAGTTATGGAAGATAAGATAGGCATACCAATACTGCTGGGTAATAAAGATATAATTAACGAACTGAAAAAAGAAATTGGTTTTGATGCCGAAGTTAAAATCATAGACCCAAAAACAGCTGAGGAAGACATACGCCGCAACCGCTATGCAGAAGTATTCTGGAAAAAGAAGCAGCGAAGGGGTATTAACCTCCTTGATGCGCAGAAATGGATGCGGGAGCGAAATTATTTTGCTTCCATGATGGTAAATGAAGGCGATGCCGATGCCATGGTCACAGGATATTCGCGCAGCTACCCGTCAACAGTAAAGCCTGTAATGCAGCTTATTGACAAGGCTCCCGGTGTTACCCGGATAGCAACTACCAACATGATGCTTACCAAGCGGGGGCCAATCTTTTTGTCTGATACAGCCATAAATCCGGACCCTACAGCAGAGGATCTGGCCAGGATTGCTTTAATGACGGCACGTACAGTTAGGATGTTTGGCATGGAGCCTATTGTGGCCATGCTGTCGTTCTCTAATTTTGGTTCATCCGCTGATAAAAGTGCCCATAAGGTAAGGGAAGCTGTTAGCTACCTGCACGAAAATTATCCGGACCTGGTAGTGGATGGCGAAATACAGGCCGACTTTGCGCTTAATGGTGATATGCTCAAGAGCAAGTTCCCTTTTTCAAAACTTTCAGGCAAAAAAGTAAATACGCTTATTTTCCCTAATCTGGAATCGGCAAATATCACATATAAATTATTAAAAGAACTTAATAAAGCAGTCTCCATAGGGCCAATAATGCTGGGCATGGACAAACCCGTACACATATTCCAGCTCGGCGCCAGTGTAGAAGAAATGGTTAACATGGCGGCCGTTGCAGTAGTGGATGCACAGGAAAAAGAAAAGCGCCTTAAAATGGCTAAAAAACAGGTTTAACATTTAATTAAAGAATTTTTCTATTTTTGGAAGCATTTAATAGTCAGGTATGATAGCACATCTTCAGGGGAAATTAATAGAAAAGGCACCAACAGAGATAATTGTGGAGTGCGGCGGTGTGGGTTACCAGGTAAATATTTCACTGCACACTTATTCCCTCTTACCCGATGCTGAAAACATTAAAATTTACACGTTCCTGCTTGTAAAAGAAGATGCCCACGTTTTATATGGTTTCATGGAAAAAGCAGAGCGTGAACTATTCAAACTCCTGCTTTCGGTGTCAGGTGTAGGCGCGGGTACTGCCCGCACCATGCTCTCATCTATGGAGCCGAGGCAGGTTATTGGCGCTGTAGCATCAGGCAATGTTGCTGCAATACAATCTATAAAGGGTATAGGCAGTAAAACAGCGCAGCGGGTGATACTTGACCTGAAGGATAAAGTGTTAAAACTGTATGATTTGGAAGAAGTTTCTGTTTCGGGCTACAATACAAATAAAGATGAAGCGTTATCTGCCTTGGAGGTTTTAGGCTTTAACAAAAAATTAGCTGAAAAAGCAGTTGATAAGGTTGTTAAAGATATGCCGGGTGCCAATGTTGAAACCATTATTAAACAAGCATTAAAAAATTTATAGTCCTTGAGAACTGATTACCCCAATATATTCCGCATACAATCCAATCATGCCTTTTCTATACTTTTCCTGTTTTTCGGGCTGGTTGCCCGGGCCCAGGTAGACGAGGAAGAGGAGGCCCTGCAAAAAGCACAGGATACCGTAAAAGGTTATAACCAGGGAAAGGTAGCAATAGCCAACCCGAGGAGCATTGTAGAGGCATATACTTATGACCCCGTAACCAACCGCTATATTTATACTAATACGTTTGAGGGATTCAACATAACATATCCTATAATACTTACGCCGGAGGAATATGAAGAACTTGTGCTGAGGGAGTCAATGCGGGACTATTTCCAGGAAAAATCTTCAGCCATTGATGGAAAAAAAGCGGGCAGCGAGCAGCAGAAAAAGAACCTTTTGCCGCGCTACTATGTCAACTCAAGCCTTTTTGAAACCATTTTTGGAGGTAATACCATTGACGTGAAACCCCAGGGTTCTGTGGAGATGGACTTGGGAATACGCTATACAAAGCAGGACAACCCTTCGCTCTCACCAAGGAACCGTCGTACTTTTACTTTTGATTTTGACCAGCGGATTAGTATGAGCCTTCAGGGTAAAGTAGGTACCAGGCTTGCTGTCAATGCCAATTATGATACCGAATCTACTTTTGCCTTCCAGAACCTTATTAAACTTGAATATACCCCTACCGAAGATGACATCATCCAGAAAATTGAAGTAGGTAACGTGAATTTTCCCCTGTCCAATTCACTCATCAGGGGCGCGCAGAGCCTTTTTGGTGCCAAGATACAGCTGCAGTTTGGCAAAACGACCTTTACCGGAGTATATTCAGAACAGAAATCCCAAACCCGTACTGTAACCGCGCAGGGTGGCGGTACAATACAGGATTTTTCGCTATTCGCGCTGGAATATGATGCCGACAGGCACTTTTTCCTCTCCCAGTATTTCAGGAACCGGTATGACTATGCGCTGCGTAGTTATCCGCAGATAGACAGCCGCGTGCAGATTACCCGTATTGAAGTATGGGTTACCAACAGGCAGAACAGGATAAACCCTAACGACAACAATTCCCGGAATGTCCTTGCTATACAGGACTTAGGCGAGGCACAGGCCATCCGTTATACTGCTAATGGGCCCGCAGGCGATGTTACGCAGGAGGCGATAGGTTTTGCGAGTTCAGGTACTGCGCCGGCCGGTTTTTTCCGCGTAGGCCCTGATGCCCCGCCCGATAATGGAAATAACGCATTGAACCCCGAGATAATAGGGCAGGCCGGCAGTTTCCTGTCGCCTTCCGTAAGGGAAATTGTAACTGTTACCGGTGCCAGCTTTACCAATGGCCTCGATGCCAGCGAAGGTCGTGATTATGCAAAACTGGAAAATGCACGAAAGCTGTTGCCTAATGAATATACCTATCATCCGCAGCTGGGGTACATATCTCTGAACCAAAGGCTCTCTAATGATGAAGTTATTGCCGTTGCTTATCAGTTTACAGTGGGCGACCAGGTGTACCAGGTAGGGGAGTTCGGTACTGATGGCGTAGATGCTACTGTAGTAAACGGAACTAATCCCACTCCAAATCCCAACCAGGCAAATGTGTCTACACAAAGCCTTATATTAAAGATGCTCAAAAGCAGCCTGGTTAATGTGAATGAGCCTGTATGGGACCTCATGATGAAGAACATTTACCAGATACCCGGTGCATTCCAGTTATCACAGGAAGATTTCAGGTTCAACATATTGTATACCGACCCATCGCCATTAAACTATATAACACCGGCACCGGGTTCGTCGCTGCCGCTACCCCAGGGTGTCGCTGAAACGCCCCTGCTTCGTGTTTTTAATGTTGACAGGCTGAATTTTACTAATGACCCGCAGCAGGACGGCGACGGTTTCTTTGATTTTGTCCCAGGGATTACAGTGGATACCCAGAGTGGGCGCCTTATATTCACTACAGTGGAGCCTTTTGGGGAATATCTTTTTGAAAAACTTGATAATGATAATGCCGGTGGTTTTTATGATGACGCTACCGAAAACAGCTATAACCCCAACCAAAGGCGCTATGTATACCGCAGGATGTACCAGAGTACACAGGCTGATGCATTGCAACAAAGCGAAAAGAACAAGTTCCAGTTGCGCGGGCGCTTCAAATCTACCGGCGGCGACGGTATTTCACTCGGGGCATTCAACGTCCCTCAAGGCTCGGTTGTAGTTACGGCAGGGGGCAGGCAGCTCGTGGAAGGAGTGGATTATACAGTAAATTACCAGCTTGGGCGTGTACAGATACTTGATCCATCCCTGCAGGCTTCCAATACACCTATTGAGGTGTCTGTGGAGAATAATGCGGTTTTTGGCCAGCAGACCAGGCGCTTTATGGGCTTTAACATTGAACACAAATTTTCTGATAAATTTTTATTAGGCGGTACAGTATTACAGATGTCTGAAAGGCCTTTTACACAAAAAACAAATTATGGGCAGGAGTCCGTGCGCAACACCATATTTGGCCTTAACGGCGTCTACACAACACAAGTGCCGTTTTTCACCAGGCTTGTAAATAAATTGCCAAATATTGATACTGATGTACCATCTAATTTCTCATTCAGGGGAGAGGTAGCCTACCTTAAACCCGGTGCGTCAAAAGCAGACCAGTTTAACGGTGAAGCCACTACTTATGTAGATGATTTTGAAGGCTCGCAGACCAATATTGATATGCGTGGGGCGCAGGCATGGTCGCTTTCAAGCGCGCCTGTCACTATCTTTCAGAACAATATTCCTCCTATAGATAATCTTGAGTACGGTTACAACAGGGCCAAACTGGCATGGTATAGTATAGATCCCACATTTTATACCAACCAGAGGCCGTCCGGGCTTAGTGATGATGATGTAGCTTCAAACCGCACCAGGCGCGTCTATTTCGACGAGCTTTACCCGCTTACCGATGTTGTGCCCGGACAAACCACGGTTGTAAATACACTAGACCTTTCTTATTACCCACAGGAGCGTGGGCCTTATAACTTTAATCCCCTCGCGGCTTCCGGCAATGGTTTCAGCGAAGCACAGGCAGTAAATAATTGGGGTGGTATTATGAGGGCTATAAATTCAACAAACTTCGAGCAGACCAATGTTGAATACATTCAGTTCTGGGTAATGGACCCGTTTGTTGGCAACCCTGGCGATGCTAACGCACCTGATAATACCGGATTACTTGAAATAAACTTAGGCGAAATTTCAGAAGATATACTTAAAGATAACCGTAAGCAGTATGAAAACGGGCTGCCAACGGCAGGCGGCACACAGCCAACCTTTACTACTCAGTGGGGAAGGGTTCCGGTATCACAGTCGCTTATATATGCCTTTGATACAGAAGGAGGTAACCGCAGCGTACAGGATGTGGGTCTTGATGGCCTTCCTGATACCCAGGAAGGTATCGGTACACCTTATGCAGGGCAGCCAGACCCTGCCGCGGATAACTACCAGTTTTTCCTTGCGGCATCAGGTAATATTTTGGACCGATACAAGAATTACAACAACGTCGATGGCAACTCGCCTATTGATGTCTCCAGCAATAACAGGGGCTCTACCACTATTCCGGATACTGAGGACGTAAACCGCGACAATACTATGAACACCATTGATGCCTACTACAGGTACCTGGTGCCTATCATACCCAACGTACAGGTGGGGCAGGGCTATGTAGTTGATGAAAAGCGCCTCGATGTATCAGTCCCCGGAGGCGGTACTACACCGGTGCGCTGGCTTTTGTACAAGATACCAATAGATGCACCCGGATTGGAAACTGTAGGTGGTATAAGCAGTATACGTTCCGTACGTTTTATGAGGATGTTAATGACGGGCTTCAGGCGGGAGGTAACCCTTCGTTTTGGCGCGCTTGACCTCGTTCGCGGAGAATTCAGGAGGTTTGTAAATTCACTTGACCCTAATGAAGATAATACGCAAAATGCCCTTGACAATACAGGCTTTGATGTGACAGCTGTTAATATTCAGGAGAATGCCGACAGGCAGCCTATACCTTATATATCTCCCCCGGGCGTACAGCGGGAACAGCTTTTTAACAATAATGCTGTGATTAACCAAAATGAGCAGTCACTTTCACTGCGTGTATATTCAGCTGACGGTTCGGCTTCGGGTGGGCTTGAACCTGCTGACTCAAGGGCGGTATTCAAAAATGTTAATGTGGACATGCGCCAGTACAAAAAACTAAGGATGTTCCTGCATGCCGAAGCGCTACCGGCACCCGGTGAAACCGCGCCGCTACTCGATGATGAAATGAGGGGCTTCCTGCGTTTTGGCAATGACTTTACTGAAAACTTTTATCAGATTGAACTCAGCATGAAGGTAACGGGGCAGACACAGTCATTAGCCGAAGAGGTTTGGCCTTCTGCCAATGAAATCAATGTACCGCTTGAAGTGCTTACCAAGCTAAAGATTATGGCGCTGCAGGGCACAGCCGGTACGCCTGATGCGCAGGGGGTTATCTATATGAATGCCAGCCAGCTTGACGCATCGCTCGATCCAAGGATGATAATAGGTATTAAAGGTAACCCTAACTTCGGGCTGGTGCGTACGATAATGCTCGGCGTTAAGAACAGCTACAGAGTTGGCGACACCGGTGCCAGGAGCCTGAGAGGCGAAGTATGGTTCAATGAGCTCCGCCTCTCCGACCTTGATAACAGGGGCGGTATGGCCGCAGTAGCCAACATGGACACCAACCTGGCAGATTTTGCTACCATATCAGCTACCGGCAGGATGAGTACTATAGGCTTCGGAACCATTGAGCAGGCTCCGCAGGAACGCAGCCGTGAAGACGTGTTGCAGTACGATATTGTGACTAATCTAAGCCTCGGCAAGCTTTTGCCTAAAAAATGGGGTATGACCATACCTTTTAACTATTCGGTGGGTGAGGAAATAATAACTCCCGAATATGACCCTTTCCAACAGGACATACGACTTGACCAGTTACTTGATGTAACACAGGACCAGGCAGAACGCGAAAACCTCAGGAACAGGGCTATTGACTATACCAAGAGGAAAAGCATTAATTTCATAGGGGTGAAAAAGGAAAGGGCACCGGAGCAGAAACAGCGGATTTACGATCCTGAAAACCTTACCGTTTCCTACTCGTTCAACGAGATGGAACACCATGACTACGAAATAGAGGCGTTACTTGACCAGCAGTTGAGGACTACGGTAGACTACAACTATTCTTTCCAGAATAAGCCAGTAGAGCCTTTTAGCAAGTCAAAATTCTTCAAGAAGAGTGGCTACTGGAAACCTATCAGTGAGTTTAATTTTAATTATCTGCCATCAAACCTGTCTTTCAGTTCTAACATTATCAGGCAGTACAACAGGCAGCAGTTCAGGAACGTAGATGTTGACGGTATTCCTATTGACCCGCTTTACAGGAGGAACTATTTCTTTAATTACCAGTATGGCTTTAATTATAACCTTACAAAATCGCTTAAGTTCAACTATCAGGCATCTACCAATAATATAGTCCGGAATTACCTGGACGAAAACGGGGTACCGGTACAGGAATATACCATTTGGGATGATTTCTGGAATGTTGGTGAAGCTAACCAGCACACCCAGCAGCTGGTGGTTAATTATGACTTGCCCATCAATAAGCTGCCTGTTTTTAATTTTATAAAATCAACTTATACCTATACGAGTAATTTTAACTGGCAGCGTTCAAGTGATGCCCTCGCCACGTATACAGATATTAACGGTATTACATACAATCTGGGCAATGTGATACAGAACTCTAATGTGCACAGGCTCAATACCACATTAAATATGGACCTGCTGTACAAGTACATCGGCCTTACCGGGACTAAGAAGCCGGCAGCAAAAAACACAGCCCCGAAGGCGCCTCCCAAGCCGGGTGAAAAGGTACAGCCAAAGCAGCCTGTGGCTAAAGAAGGGAATGCGTTTATAAACGGCCTTATAGGGGTGCTTACCAGCGTTAAAAACATACAGATTGACTATACGGAGAATAATGGTACATCACTCCCCGGATTTACACAAACCCCCGGTTTTTTTGGCACCACTAAACCTACATTGGGCTTTGTACTTGGCAGCCAGGATGCTGATGTAAGGTATGAAGCGGCCAGGAATGGTTATCTGACCAATTATCCGGAATTCAACCAGAACTTCACTCAGGTAACAACATCTACATTAAAACTTGCCGCATCTGTAGATCTTTTTCCGGACCTGAAGATTGACCTTACTGGAGACAGAAGCTACTCCAACAACTTTTCCGAACAGTTTGATGTGAGTTTTGACGGTGCTACAGGGCAGCTGCAGTACAATTCACGTTCGCCTTACGACTCGGGGAATTTCCAGATTTCAACCCTGCTCATAAAGACATCATTTAGCGCAAGCGATGTCAATAATTCTGAAGCATTTAATAAAATGAGGGAAAACAGGCTTGTAATTGCCGAAAGGCTGGCTACTGAAAAATATGGCACGCCTAACTTCCCCAGATATGGTGATCCCGGTGTGCCGGCCAGTGATTTCGCTGCCGCCAATGCCGGATACCCTGTTGGCTTCGGGCGCAACAGCCAGGCAGTCCTCCTCCCTTCATTCCTGGCAGCTTATTCAGGGCAGGACGCTTCAAAGGTATCAACAAGCCCTTTCAGGAATATACCGCTGCCTAACTGGCTCATAAAATACACCGGGCTCATGCGCTATACGTTCTTTAAAGAACGGTTTAAGCGTTTTTCTATACAGCACAGTTACAGGGCATCCTATAATATCAATGCCTACCGGTCAAATTTTGAATACGACCGTAACCCTAACGGCCAGGATAATGGCGGCTTTGGCAACTTCTATACCAGGAATATTATTTCCAACATCAACCTTACAGAACAGTTTAATCCACTTATCCGTGTAGATTTTGAGATGAAAAACTCCGTAAAAGTACTGGCCGAAATGCGTAAGGACAGGACGCTGAACCTTAGCTTTGACAATAACCTGCTCACAGAAGTTAAGGGGAATGAATACATAATAGGCCTTGGTTACAGGGTAAAAGACGTGGTTATAAACTCAAGGCTCGCGGATAATCCTACCAACACTATCAAAAGCGATATTAACCTGAGGGCGGATTTTACGCTAAGGCAGAATCAAACGATAATCCGCTATCTCGACTATGATAATAACCAGCTGGGTGGCGGCCAGAATATTTGGTCGGTTAAGTTTACGGCCGATTATGCTTTCAGTAAAAACCTTACAGCTATTTTTTATTACGACCATTCGTTCTCTCAGGCGGTAATATCCACATCGTTTCCATTGACAAATATCCGTTCGGGTTTTACCATAAGGTATAATTTTGGAAATTAATGATAAAAGATTTATATATATTTTCATAAAACCATACATTTGCCAAAAATAAATCAACAATGAATATTCCAGCAGATTTAAAGTACACCAAAGACCACGAGTGGGTTAAGATTGATGGTGACACAGCCATTGTAGGCATTACCGATTTTGCACAGAAAGAACTGGGTGATATAGTTTATGTTGAAGTTGAAACACTTGACCAGGTACTTACAAAAGATGAGGTGTTTGGTACGGTAGAGGCTGTTAAGACAGTTTCAGACCTTTTCCTGCCCCTTTCCGGTGAAATAATTGAATTTAATGACGGACTGGAAACCAGCCCTGAAAAAGTAAATGCTGACCCTTATGGTGAAGGCTGGATGGTTAAAGTACGCATATCAGATGCTTCAGAGCAAAGCCAACTCCTCACAAGCGAGCAATACAAAGAATTAATTGGAGCTTAACAAGTATTTCTGGCCCGCGTTTTTCTGGACAGTTTTTGTAACTGTTTCCTGCCTGGTAAGCATGGATGCCCTCAGTAATGTCGATCCCTTTAATTTCAGGTACAAGGACAAGGCTGTGCACTTCTGCTTTTATTTTCTGTTTACGGTTTTTTGGTATCTGTTTTTTCAAAGGTTAAAAAACCGGGCTAAAAGCAGGGTCAGGCTTACTGTTTTTATCCTTGCTACTATTTATGGTGCATGTATTGAACTGTGCCAGTGGCTTTTTACAACAGGTAGGACAGCTGACATGGTTGATATCGCTGCCAATATGGGAGGAAGCACCCTTGCCATAATCTGCCTGTGGCTTTTCTCAAAAATTAAATAATACTTTTCCCCGGTTTTTGGGGGATATTTATTTTTATCACATGGACATCAAGCAGTACTTGGATTCTACTTACCTGAAAACGGCGCTACAGGCCGGTATAAGCAGGGAGCAGGACATTGATAAAGTTTTATCTGTAATCGGGGAAGCTGTTGCAGAAAAGTTTAAGCTGGTAATGATACGCCCTGAGCATGTGGCACTTGCAAAGGATAAAATTGCTATGGCAGGCTCGTCAGTACTTGTAGGGACGGTTATAGATTTTCCCCTCGGCACAGGGACACTTGAAGAAAAGCTCGCTGAAGCGGAAAAAGCAATTAGCGACGGAGCAGACGAACTTGATTTTGTGATTAATTATACAGCTTTCCGGCAGGGTGATACCGCAAGAGTAAGGAAGGAGGTGATAGCATGCACGCGGCTTTGCAGGGATAATGGAAAAACCGTGAAGTGGATTATTGAGGTTGCGGCTCTAAACGGGCATGAGATAGTGCAGCTCTGCGCCCTGATTAAAAACTGTGTGCTGAGCCATTTTGGCGAAGATGATTACGCCGCAGTTTTTGTAAAATCATCAACCGGATTTTATGTAACCGAAAATGGTAAACCCAACGGTGCCACCATCGAAACCGTGAAGCTGATGCTGGAAAACTCATTCCCATTACCGGTAAAAGCAGCCGGTGGGGTGAGGTCATACAAGGAGGCTGTTGAAATGATACGGCTTGGGGTGAAACGCATAGGTACTTCATCGGCAAAAGAAATCGCTACAGGGCAGGCTGCTTCGGGAAATTATTGACATAAAAAGGCCTCACAATACTGTGAGGCCTCTTTTTCATAGCAATCTTTCGCAATTTTCTTTTTCGCAACAATTAATAACCTAAATGAAGCTTTTTACAACTAAGATGCGCCACATTTAAAAAGGTTGCGTGCAGGCAGTAAAAATTGTAAATTATTTTAAAACCTTGTTTTTGAGGGAATGCTAATTTGCAGTATCTTTGCCGCACCTTTATGAAACCATGAAAATTACTTTGAACGCTTCAGATAAAACCATTTCGGCTAGGTCGCTTTTTGCAGATTTTACGGCAATTACAAAAGCAAGGCTGGCTATAAGTGTTGTTTTTTCGTCTGCGGCAGGATACCTCCTGGGTGTTTCTGATGTTTATACGTTTAGCTGGCTTACTTTTATCCTGCTGATTATAGGCGGATATTGCATGGTAGGGGCCTCAAACGTGTTTAACCAGATAATAGAGAAAGACCTTGATGCTAAAATGGACAGGACAAAAAACCGTCCTGTACCGTCCGGTAAAATGTCTCCAAAAACAGCATTTTGGCTGGGCGCGGTACTCACGGTGGCCGGTATAGCCATACTATACAGCATTAACCCTAAAACAGCCATGTTTGGGGCCATTTCAATTTTTTTATATACCAGCGTTTACACGCCTTTAAAAACTATCACCCCTTTGGCAGTATTTGTAGGTGCTTTTCCGGGTGCTATTCCCTTTATGCTCGGCTGGGTTGCAGCTACAAATGATTTTGGCATAGAAGCAGGCACACTCTTCCTTATACAGTTTTTCTGGCAGTTTCCCCACTTTTGGGCTATAGGCTGGTTCTTGTTTGATGATTATAAAAAGGCCGGTTTCTTTATGTTGCCTACAGGTAAAAAGGATAAAAAGACAGCACTGCAGACTATACTTTACACAATTTGGCTTATACTGGCTTCCCTATTGCCTGCTACCGGCTACACCGGCCAGCTCCATCTCTCATGGGTTTCGGCTATAGCCGTTCTTCTGCTTGGCCTCTGGATGCTTGTTTATGCCGTAAGGCTTTACAAGTATATGGATGCTGCCTCAGCCAAAAAACTAATGCTTGTAAGTGTTACCTACATATCACTATTGCAGGTAATTTATGTAATAGATAAATTTATCAGTTAATTATGGAAATGTCTTTAAAGGAACATTATGAAAAGAAAGCCAGGTCTCAGAAAATGATGCTGTGGTTTGGCATGGTCAGTATGTTTATGATGTTTGCCGGCCTCACAAGCGCTTATGTAGTAAGCACTTCAAGGCCTGACTGGATTAATGATTTTAAACTACCGCCTGCTTTTATGGTAAGTACAGTCATAATCATCCTGAGCAGTATAACTTTTCATTTTGCTAAAACAGCGATACAAAAAGGAAACAGGGGCACAACGTCAGCTATGCTGGCGGCTACCCTTGTCTTGGGCATATTTTTTGTCGTTTGCCAGTTCATTGGCTTTGGTGAAGTTATTAAGGCAGGCTATTTTTTTACAGGCCCCGAAAGCACGGTTACCACATCGTTCCTTTACATTGTTACGGTTGTGCATCTTGCCCACCTTGTTGCCGGGCTTATTGTTTTGCTCGTAGTAATTTATAATCATTTTAAACAAAAATATAAACCTTCACAAACCCTTGGAATAGAGTTGGGTGCAATGTTTTGGCATTTTTTAGATATTTTGTGGGTTTATTTGTTTTTATTTTTCTATTTCTTTTAAAAGAAAAAACGTAAATTTGGGCACTTTTAACTAATAACTTTATATGGCAGCTACAGTTACTACAGCTACTACTGGCAAAACTTGGGGCGGAGGGAATGAGCCTATGGGAGCAAGTTACGGTAAAATGATGATGTGGTTCTTCATTGTTTCCGATGCTCTTACATTTTCAGGCTTCCTTGCTTCATATGGTTTTTCAAGGTTTAAATTTATTGAAACATGGCCTATAGCCGATGAGGTTTTTAACCATTTCCCGTTTATGCATGGTGTTGATGCGCCAATGTATTACGTAGCGTTAATGACCTTTATCCTTATCTTCTCTTCAGTAACCATGGTGCTTGCTGTTGACGCAGGCCACAAGATGCAAAAAACCAAAGTAGCTATATACATGCTGCTCACTATTGTAGGCGGTCTGATATTTGTAGGCTCACAGGCATGGGAATGGAAGAACTTTATCAAAGGCGAATATGGTGCCATAGAAACAAGGGGAGGTTCTATTCTCCAGTTTGTTGACACCAGTGGAAAAAGGGTAAAGCTTGCTGATTTTGCAGCTGACCTGCCTGTCGAAATGGTTCAGAAAACAAGGAGCAACGGAGTGTGGTTTGTTGACGGCCCGTCACTGCCTACCTACACTGTCCAGGAAGTGGTTGAAGGCTTTAAGGCTAACCCTAACATTTTAGTGAGGACAGAAAAGCTTAACGATAAAAAGAAAAAAACTATATTAAGCCGCGAGGAGTCACTGGCAAGGCTTGCTGAGGCTCAATATGTGGTGGAAGGCGCTAACCTTGTGAGGAATGAATACGGGCATAAGCTCTTTGCCAATTTCTTCTTCTTTATTACAGGTTTCCACGGTTTCCACGTATTCTCGGGTGTACTTATCAATATCCTCATATTCTTTAACGTATTGTTGGGTACCTATGAAAAGAGGAGAAGTTATGAAATGGTTGAAAAAGTAGGTTTGTACTGGCACTTTGTAGATTTAGTCTGGGTGTTCGTATTTACATTCTTCTACCTTGTATAATTCTTAATAAGAAAATAAATGGCACATACACACGAATCAAATACAAAAAGAATCTGGTACGTATTCGGTCTGTTATCAGTTATTACCATAGTTGAGGTATTTTTAGGTATAATCAGGCCCGGGTTTTTAGTTGATAATGATTTTTTAGGCATGCACCTGCTCAACTGGATATTCATTATCCTTACGCTGGCAAAGGCTTATTACATTATGTGGGCATTTATGCACCTGGAAGGCGAAAAAGCCAATTTACGTTGGTCGGTAGTAGCCCCGCTCGTTTTCCTTATAGCATATCTGGTCCTTATTGTTCTTATAGAAGGTAATTATATTTATAAAGTATTCCTGACCTCTCATTATAAATGGATTTTTTAAGGATACATTATCATAAAGGCAGTTATTAACTGCCTTTTTTTTATTTTTGTATAAATTTTTCCCCTACCGGTAAATGAAAAAGCTTGTACTTCTCAGTTTGCTTGTCCTGCCTTTGTTGCTGTATATTTACTTTTCGCTGGCAAAGCACAACTCTCTTTTTTTGCCTGTTATAACAAAAGAAGTCAGTGAGCTTCCCGTTGATACAACTTCCGTAACGGAACCTGTACGGCTAAAAGGGAAAATTACCGTTTTAGGCTTTATAGGTAAGGATGTGCCCCGGAAAAAAGAAAGCCTGTTCAACCTTAACCAGAAAATCTATGCCAAGTATAAAGATTTTAATGATTTTCAGCTGGTAATGATTGCCCCGGCAGGCATTGAGGCCGATGTGGAACGCGTTACTGCCCAACTTAAATCAATGGCGGATATATCGGGATGGAAATTTGTTTACCTGCAACCCGCGCAAATTAAAAGTTTTTACAGCTCCCTAAAGGCTGACAGCGGGCTTGATAAGGCATACGGCACATTTGACGTGTTTATTATTGATAAAGAAAGGTCGCTAAGGGGAAGGAAAGGCAAAAATAAAAAGGGTGAGGAAGAATACAGGGATAGCTACAATACTTTTTCTGCGGCTGAGCTTCACAACGAAATGACTGATGATGTAAAAATAGTGCTTCGGGAGTACAGGCTTGCCCTGAAGAAGAACATTGACGGCAAAAATAGTAAAAGGCAGATATGAAGAACAAGTCTTATATAGGCATATCATTTATAATTTTAATTTTCGGGATACTTTTCATACCAAAAATTATTGACCGGCTGAAGAATAATAATGTTATACAAAATGACCGGCTCAATGTTAATAAACAAACAACAGGGCGCGACTCGGGCCTTGAAGTTATTGGTAAAGCTCCTCAGTTTAGCCTTATCAGCCAGGATGGCAAAACCATTACGCAGGGCTTTTATAAGGGTAAGGTTTATGTTGTAGAGTTCTTTTTTTCCACCTGCCCTTCAATATGCCCGGTGATGAACCAGAACATGCTTGATATTGAAAAAGCTTTCATTGGCAACAAAAATTTCGGGATAGCGTCAATTACCATAAATCCTGAATATGATACGCCTGCGGTGCTTAAGGATCATGCAAAACAGCTTGGGGTTACATCGCCAAACTGGAATTTTTTAACAGGTGAAAAGCAGTACATCTATGACCTTGCCAATAAGGGTTTTAAAATTTTTGCAGGGGAAAATAAAAAAGTAGCAGGAGGTTTTGAACACAGCGGCCTTTTTGCACTAATTGACAAGAATGGGCAGGTAAGGTGCCGGAAAGATAAAAATGGCAATCCCATATTTTATTACACGGGGCTAAATTATAATGACCCTGAGGGTATAGAAGAAGACCTGGCCGGAAAATACAGGCCCGGCGTTGTGGCTATTAAAGAAGATATTAAAAAACTACTTGAAGAATAATGGAAAATACTATTAATACAAATGATGCCGAAAAGAAGTATAATAAATGGATTATACTGCTGTCAGTCGCTATACCGCTGGTTGTGGCGTTACTCTTTGGGGTTAAGCTGAAGGATCTGGGGTACAATGTTGAGCCGCTTTCGTTCCTGCCACCTATCTATGCGGGCATCAATGCCGTAACGGCTGTTGTGCTTGTAGTGGCCGTTATGGCTGTAAGGAGAGGAAACCGTAGGTTGCATGAAAATCTTATGAAATTTGCCATAAGCCTTTCAGTAATGTTCCTTGCTATGTATGTGGCCTATCACATGACCGCTGACTCTACAAAATTTGGCGATACGGACCATGACCAGGTACTGTCAGCTGCAGAACAGGCAGCAGTAGGCGCCATGCGTTACGTTTACCTGTTTATCCTGCTTACGCATATAGCCCTGTCAGTAGTAATAATACCTTTTGTACTTATAACATACGTACGGGCTATTACAAACAACTTTGAGAGACACAAAAAGCTGGCCCGTATTACGTACCCTATGTGGCTGTATGTAGCCATAACAGGAGTTATAGTCTATCTTATGATATCACCATACTACGCACATTAACCGGAGTATAATGAAGAGGATTTTTTTAGCAGGGTGCCTTTTGCTCAGTATTGCCGGCCATGCGCAATGCGCCATGTGCAGGGCTGCACTTGAAAGCAGCAATGGGAGCATAAAAGCGGAATCAGTAAACGATGGAATCGTTTACCTCATGATATTTCCCTACCTGCTTGTGGGCCTGGTTGGCTTTGCGGTGTACAGGTTAAGGAGCAGAAATAAAGCGGTAGATTAGTACTATTTCAGCCCGTCAACCTTTATGTCCATGGTGCCTGATGTTTTAATAAAGGCAATTATGGCTTTGTCTGTTACCTCTACTTTTTCAAATTCAAAGTCGTTAAGTTTGCCATTAATAAAAATGCCGGCTATGGGAGAATAATTTTTCAGGTAGGGGAGCAGGTTCTTTTTGCCTTCTTCCAGGTTAGGCTGGATGGAGTAGCGGCAGCTTTCCTGTATTTTTCTCAGGATCAGGCCCTCAGCCAGCCAGTTGGCCGTGCGCATCAGCAGGCTTTTAGTATCCAGCACATACTGCACCTGGTCAAAATATATCTCTTTCGTAACTGCGTTGTAATTAGGGTATCCCGAAAGGTAAATAGTGCCGTTAACACTGCCTGTAAGTTCCAGTGCAATGATGGTTTTCCCGTCTTTGTACCACAAATCAACTTTTTGTACCGTAACTTTTCTTTTACCTGATGCAAATTCCTGCCCCTGGAAATTTTTAGTCAGCAGGCGTGACGCGCTTTCGTAGGTTGATACAGCAGCAATAACTGCGGTAAAATTATCCGGCATTTTGCTTACGGGTTTCAATACCACTTCTTCACGTTTGAACGCACTTTTTGGTTTTTGGCCTATAATGGTCTGCATTGTGCATTTAAGGCCCATATCCATGGTTATTTTGCTTTTAGAAAGAACAGCATCGCTAACATAAAGCTCAATAGGCTTCAGTACAAACCATGACTCATATTGTTCGCTGGTAAGCAGCGGTGTACTCAGTTTTTCCAGTGCGTCAAGCACGTTTGGCTTAAAATCGGTTACTTTGGCCAGTGCCTGGTCCAGCTTACCCGCAAGTTTTGATTTAAAAAGCCTTACCGCAGGATTAATAATATAAGTAATAGCCACCTTTTTACCGCCAATGGTAACAGTAGGGCTTTCATTCCATTCAACAGACTCAATGGAAGTTTGGGTTGAAAGTTTCCAGTTTGATAGTCTTACGGTGCTGCGGAAGGTTACAATGCCGTCAAGGTCAAATTCACGGGTATCATACAGGTCAATACCCATGGCAGAAGTACCGTATTTAATATTTGCATTAATTTTTATGGGTGCAACAGCCTGCAAAACACCTTTATCTTCGGTAAATTTGAAAGGGGCTGTTTTCCATACTTTTATAGTTATCTTATCATCTTCAAGATTATTGTCTTCATAAATAAGCCCATTAAAAGATTTATTTATCTGGCTCTCAATGTCCGCAAGGCTAATTGTTACGGGCATACTTATAAACGAAGTTGTAGCCTGGTAAACAACCGGCTTGTCATCACTTGGTTCAGGCTTTAGCGCTTCAATCTTTTTTGTGGACGAACAGCCTGAAAACATTAGCCAGAGCAGTGCGGTAATAACATTTATTTTTTTCATCTGCGAAAATTACAGCGCAAAATTATAATTAAAATTGTAACAACCTATGGCATTAAAAGTCTTATCATTACCTTTGCCTTTATTTTTTAAAAAACAGATAATAATCAAAATGCTCAAAAATTTTGTTCCTGCCATTACAAACAGATTACGTAAGGCCCTGCTTATCACTCTATGCCTTGTAGGTTTTAGTGCTTTTGCACAGCCAAAGAAATGGACGCTGCAGGAATGTATTGATTATGCCATTAAAAATAATATATCCATAAAAAACACCACGCTTGATGAGGAAACCGCAGCAGTTTCAAAGAAAGATGCGTGGGGTTCTTTCCTGCCTACAATAAATGGACAGGCTTCACATTCCTGGAACATAGGCCTTAACCAGAATATCACTACCGGTCTGCTCGAGAACCAGACTACCCAGTTTACATCGGCCGGTCTCAATGTAGGTCTTGATATTTATAACGGACTTCAGAAAATAAACCAGTTGCGGCGCGCCAACCTGGCACTGATTTCGGCAAAATACCAGGTGCTAAAAATGCAGGAAGATATTGCCCTTAACGTGGCTAATGCCTACCTTCAGATATTGTTTAACAAAGAAAACCTGAAAGTGCAGCAGCAACAGCTGGCATATGATACGCAACAGCTTGAACGCGTACAGCAGCTTGTTGATGCCGGTTCGGTGCCAAAGGGCGACCTGCTTGATGTTAAGGCCACAGTGGCAACGGATAACCAACGAAAAATTGCGGCTGAAAATACGTTGCTGCTTTCAAAATTGAGCCTCGCGCAGCTTATGCAGCTGGAAAATTTCCAGGACTTTGACACAGTGGACAGCGACTATCCGATTGACCAATCCGGGGTACTGCTGGAACAGCCTTCGGCTATATTTGATAAAGCAAAAGAACAAAGGACTGAGCTTAAAATAGCCAGGGCCAATGTAGCAGTAGCGGAAAAAGATGTAAAAATAGCCCGGGGGGCATACCAGCCGACATTACAGGGATTTTATAGCTTTAATACCCGTGCGGCCTATGCCGATCGTATTGTAGGGGTGATACCTGACCCTGACACGCCTTTCAGCCCCATAGGGGTACTGCCCAGTACAGGCGAAATTGTCGTACAGCAAAATTTCAGGCCAGTACTCGGCTCCGCAAGTTCTCTCTGGAAACAGTTTGATGACAATAAGGGGCACTCATTTGGTGTTTCGCTTAATATCCCGGTGCTTAATGGCTTCAGGGTACGCAACAATGTACAGCGTGCCAAGATATCGCTTGAGCGTTCTAAAATAACCCTACAGCAGCAGGAACTTACTTTAGAAACCAATGTGTATACAGCTTATACTGACGCGCAGGGCGCACTCAAAGCATACGAAGCCGCACAAACCACACTTGAAGCCAGGGAAGGCTCTTTTAATTATGCCAAAGAACGGTATGAAGTGGGCCTAATCAATATATTTGACCTTAACCAGGCTCAAACCCTTTTTGTCAATGCACAGTCTGAAGTGCTGCGCACAAAATACGATTTCATCTTCAGGGTTAAAATTTTAGAATTCTATTTCGGTATACCTTTTTTTCAAAAACAATAATTATGTCAAAGAAAACACTATATTACCTTTTAGGCATTACAGCCGTTGCGGTTATTATCCTTATTGTACTTAGCAAAACTGGTGCGGTAGGCAAAAAAGATGAGGGCAAAGAAGTAGAAACAGCCATAGTTAAAGAAATTACGCTTACAGAAACCGTTTCCGCTACCGGTAAAGTACAACCCGAAATTGAAGTAAAGATATCTTCGGAAGTTTCGGGCGAAATTATTGAACTTCCCATAAAGGAGGGGCAGGCCGTAAAAAAAGGGGATCTGCTAGTACGCGTTAATCCCGACCTGTACCAGTCCGGTGTGAGCAGGAGCGCAGCCACACTGTCAACTGCCAAAGCCGGGTTAAGCCAGGCCGATGCACAGCTCAAAGAGGCTAAGGCAAATTATGACCGTAATAAAAAGCTTTTTGAAAAAGGGGTGATTTCCAAATCCGAGTGGGACAGGATTATTTCGGCTTATGAAGTGGCACAGGCATCAAAACAATCAGCATATTACAATGTGCAGAGCGCCAGTGCTACTGTTACCGAAGCCAGGGATAACCTTAACCGTACCACTATATATTCACCTGTTGACGGTACCATTTCAAAACTTGATGCTGAGCTGGGCGAGCGCGTAGTGGGTACGCAGCAGATGGCCGGTACCGAGATATTAAGGGTAGCCAACCTAAACAATATGGAAGTAGAGGTTGATGTTAATGAAAATGATATTGTTAAGATTGAGATTGGCGATGACGCCGAGATCGAAGTGGATGCCTACCTGAAAAGAAAATTTAAAGGTGTAGTTACCAGTATATCAAATTCTGCTAATACGGCGCTTACGGCAGACCAGGTTACTAATTTTAAAGTAAAGGTGCGCATCCTGAAAGAATCGTACACGGATATGACCGCCGGGAAACCCGCTAATTATTCCCCTTTCAGGCCCGGTATGACTGCCACGGTTGATATAATCACTGAAAGGAAAGAAAACATACTTGCGGTGCCTATAAGCGCGGTAGTGGTTAAAACCGATACAACGGCTGCCAAAAAAGACGTTATCAAGGAGCTTGAGGAAAAAGAAAAGGAAAAAGAAGGCACTTCAACAGCTAAAAAGTTTGAATGCGTATTCATCAGGCAAAACGGTGTGGCAGTGTTGAGGCCCGTAACCACAGGCATACAGGATGATACCAATATCGAGATAATAAAAGGCCTTAAAAAGGGAGATGAAGTGATTACTGGCCCTTATACTATCGTTTCCAAAGAGCTTAACCCTAATGATAAGGTTAAAGTAAAGCCTAAGGAGTAGAAATAGCATGGGCTATATACTTAATATTGAAACGGCCACTAAAAACTGTTCGGTTTCTTTAGCAAAAAGCGGTGTGCCGGCAGCCCTGGAAGAATTTGCGGGTGAAGGCTACCTCCATGCCGAAAAGCTCCACGTTTTTATCGCTAAGGTGCTGGAAAAAGAAAATATCACCTTTAACCAGCTCTCTGCAGTGGCAGTAAGCATGGGCCCCGGTTCCTACACCGGCCTCCGCATAGGTGTTTCGGCCGCTAAAGGCTTGTGCTACGCCCTTACTATACCTTTGATTGCTGTTGATACCCTTGAAATACTGGCACGTAGCCTTATTGTACATGAGGGTGTTATTATACCGCTTATTGATGCGAGGCGGATGGAAGTCTATAGCGCTGTTTTTGATGCTTCCTACAACAGGCTGAGAGAAACCAGGGCAGAGATCATTACCGAAGAATCTTTCAGTCCTTATGCACAGCCGGTACACCTTATTGGCGACGGTGCGGCAAAATGTAAGCCGTTGCTGGCTGATTCGCGCTTTAAATATCATGATGGCCTGCTATACCCTTCAGCAGCCATGATGGCAGGCTTATCCTGGCAAAAATTCACACAGCAGGAATTTGAGGACGTAGCCTATTTTGAGCCGTACTACCTTAAAGATTTTATTGCGGGTAAATAGAAACTTCTTCCAGTGCAGGTTAGGAGTATGACGAAGAAACCGGAAATTACTACTACGGCGCCAGGTATTACGACCCGAAATTAAGTATCTTTATATCGGTGGATCCGTTGGTTGAAAAAACAATGGATGGTTATGGGTATTGTTATAATAATCCTATCAATTTGGTAGAACCTACGGGATGAGTGCTGTCGAAAGCGGAGGCGATGGTGACGGAGGCGGCTGGTTTTCAAGAGCGGTTAATTGGGTTAAGGGTAAACTAGGCATAGAACCGGAATACAAACCAGTTCCAAAAGAAGATTTTGGTTTTGACTTGGAAATGGAAGAAGTTGTTATAAATGCAAATAAATCAGTAAATAATTCAGGAACAAATGGTGAAGCAATTTCTTGTAATCCTTTGAATAAGCCTTCAGGTCGTATTGATTGGAGTATATTTGGAATTATCTGGGAATATTTTGACAGACAGAGTTGATATGTTCAATATGATGGAGAGATGACTAGTGATTTTATAGGAGGTTCAATAGGTAAGAATGGAAAGTAATATAATACAATTACTTCTCCTTGGGCTCCCGGTGCTAAAGTTCATAATGTCAATTTTTCTAAAAATTTAAATGATTTTAAATCTGTATCTGATCTTTTTTCAACTCATTTGGAAATTGCTTCCTCACTAAAAGATAGGAATCAACAAGATATTCAGATGAATAGCTTTTATTACATGGAAACTATTAATATTAGAGTCCCAAGGATGGGTACATATGGAATGGAAATTCCTGCTACAAAAGAGGATAGAAAAAAGGTTATTTGTTTATACAAGGTACAGACACATTAATTATTAAATAATGAAATTAAAAAAGTTAATAATTGTATATTTTATCTATATCTGTTTTGTTGGATGTAGTAACCAAGAAGAAAAAAAATATTATTATCAAAATGGTAAAGTTTTTTATATAGATTTCTTCTCGGAAAAAAAATTAATACATAGAAGTGGTTTAAACTTATTTGTTAAATAAAAAAGGGTTGACGAA
>NZ_NOXV01000225.1 GCF_002251835.1 Flavobacterium cyanobacteriorum | reverse complement strand
TTTATTGATTTTTAATCAATTATGTTTTTTGTCGTGTACTAAAAAAAGTTTTCTTAAAAAATGGAGAGTTTAATTGTTATGCCACGCCTTGCACTTTGAACACCTCGGCAACTCACACAAAAGCTTGTTTACAAGCGTTTTTTGTAAAGCAATATTACTGCCCGGGTAATGAAAATTCAATTAAAGAAGATCTTTATTGTAATGGTGCCTGCGTTAATAGGATTGACAACAGTAACAGTCAGGAAAAGTTAAATTTTATCTAATGTTACCAAATTGTTAAGCAAATGTATCTTAAATGTAAAAATATTGTTTTATATTCGTACTGTAAATGTATAACCATAACACAAAACTGATTATGAGAAAGATTATTGTTGCCGGATTACTGCTATCAGCATTTGTAGTAACTGCCCAAAATGCACCAAAGTACCAGATAGAAAATAAAATGGTGAAAGCCACATATTATTATGATAACGGGCAGGTGAAGCAGGAGGGCTTTTATAAAGACGGTAAACTGCACGGAAAGTGGGTAGCTTTCAATGAGGACGGAACCCGCCAGGCTATTGGGGAATATAACAATGGTGCCAAAACCGGCAAATGGTTTTTCTGGAGCGGCACTACACTGAATGAGGTGGACTATGCTGACAGCAGGGTTGCCGAAGTTAAAAAATGGTCGAACAGCAGCAATGCTGTAGTTGCTAAATAACCTTAAGAATATTCATGTCTGAAAAGGCTGTGGCTCAAAGCGCAGCCTTTTTCTTTTTTTTACCCATTTTGTTTCTCCTTCCCCACCATATTATCAACCCGGTTACAGGCAACATTGCGGCCATAAGGCTGGCCAGGAAGGCTATAATTTTTCCTGTGAGCCCAAAATACTGCCCGGTGTGCAGGCCATAGCTCATTTCCCGGAGTTTCATGCCCGTGCTTTTATCTTCATACCGCTGTACTTTTATAACTGCGCCGTCAGAAGGGCGAAAAAAAAGATTAGTCTGATGGTCATACTCAAGCGCATCAGGGTAAGAACCTGTCACTATCGGTGCTTTAGCCCCTTTGTCCCATATAAAATACATGCCTTTTGTCGGCGCAAGCCGGAGTGTCTGCTCAAAAGCTTTGTCCAGTGCCGCATGCGGGTCTTTCCGGGTGAGCGTAGTGTCTACAACAGGTTCGGCATGCTCTTCAGGATAGTCTTTGCCAAGGTTACCCCCATAGTATATGGCGTCTTCTGCCCACTCGTAGGCAAAATTTAAACCCGTAATGGCAATAATAAGCGCCACAACCGAAATATAAAATCCGGTAACGTTATGCAGGTCATAATTGATACGCCGCCACCTGGCCTTCCATTTCACCAGCAGCCGGTCTTTAAGGTGTTTTTTTCTTTTTGGCCACCACTGGATAATGCCGGTGATTAGCAGGAAGATAAATATAATAGTGGCTATGCCTACAACATGCCTCCCTACTTGGGGGGGCAGCAGCAGGTAAAGATGAATCATTTCCACTATATAAAAAAAATCTTCCTCAAGGTTTTCGGTATGCAGGTGGGCGCCGGTATAGGGGTTATAATACACATAATGTGGCGCTTCATTGATGGTGCTGTAGACCATGGCCGGCCTTCCTTTGCCTGCGTAAATTACCATTGACGCGTCCGCTCCCGGATACCGCTCCAAAGTTTGCTTTTGCAGTTTCGATGGCGCAACATAGGGCTTTTTTTCTTCCAGTACTATACGCCAGCCGCGGGTAATGTCTTTTATTTCATCATGGAAGCAATAGATACAGCCCGTGATGCTCACTATAAATACAATAAGCCCGGACAGTAGCCCGAGCCATTTGTGTATAAACCGTATCTTTTTTTTGAACCCCATTAAAATTTATACGTTATACTGCCCATAAACGTCCTTGGCGCCTGCACATTAATTGTAGTATATCCGTTAAAATAAAGTTCGTCAGTAAGGTTATTGGCTTTTACCGCTATCCTGTACTTTGGCTGTTCATAAAAAAGGGACGCATTAAGTACTGTATAGGACGGAAGCTCAAAACTTTCCGAACCTGTTATGGCGCCATTGGTAATTGTGTTGTAATTATAAATAAGGCTTTCGCTGGCATAGTTACCGCCGAAACCAATACCTAAGCCTCTAAGCCTGGTAGTCTGCAGGTTATAGCTTACCCAGGCATTAGCAAGGTTTTGCGGGCCTGCCGTTACCGGCCTCAGGCCATTCACATTTTGGGCCGCATTTACCATCTTACTGTCGTTATAGGCATATCCCAGTAATAAATTCAGGCCGGGAATAGGATTGGCAGTAATTTCAGCCTCTACGCCTTTGCTTCTTTGTTTGCCATCCTGTACGGTCAGAGTAGCATTTACATTGCGCACAAGATTATCAACTTCTATATTATAATAGCTTATCGAAGCATTCAGCCTGTTGTCAAAGGCATTTGCCTTTATACCAAATTCCAGCTGGTTAGCCTGCTCCGGCTCGAAAGTGTCCGGATTTATACCTTCAGCAATAATGCCCGCATTGGGATTCAGTACATTCCTGAAACTGTTTTGGTAATTCGCAAAAACCGACAGCTGGTCCTGTATTACCTGGTACACAATACCAAACTTTGGGGAGAAAGTGTTCTGAGCGAAACTTCCTGTAGTGGTATTAGTAGCCGGGTTATACACGCCCCTGTTCTGGAAGCTGTCAAAGCGTACGCCTGCCGAAACAAGAAGCTTATCTGTAATATTAATTACATCTGAAATATATGCGCTGTAGACGGTGTTGTTAGTCCTGCTGTTAAATACATTAGTTGAATTTTCAAAAAGCGCTTCAATTGCTGACTGATTGAAGTTGTAGTAGTTGGCCACAGCCCCGGTGTAATCAACGGTATCAAATTCAAAAAATCCGGTATTAAATAAAGTCCGTGAAACTTCGTCCTTAACATAATAAATATCCCCACCAATCAACATCCTGTTTTTAAGGCCGGCCACAGTAAAAGTACCATTAAAATTCTGCTGGAATTCCAGTACATTGCTTGTGCCGTCTACCCTCCAGGCGTTTCGGGACATCTGGTTGCCCGGCTTCAGGTAAAACCACGCCTGGGGGCCGTTTGCCCTGTTAGTGCTTGTAGTAATAACAGACTGGGAAGTCCATTCATCCGAAATTTTGTAAAGCACTTCTGCAAATATGTTCGAGCTCCTGGTTTTAGTGATGATGTCACTGCCATAGAAAGAACGCCTGAAATCTATGTTGAGGCCATCAGCGCTATTGAAGCCAAGTCCCGATGGTGTTGCCGTCCAGTCAAGATATATAGCATGGAACGCAGAAGCATCAAGCCTGTAAAGTTCAGCCTCTATATTGGCGGTAAGCCTGTCACTAAATTTATATGTAAATGAAGGCGCTACAAAGTAACTTGTGGATGTGCCGTAATCCTGGAAAGTTTCGGCAGTATTATAGGCGCCGTTAATGCGCAGTAGTGCCGATTTGTCCTCATTAACAGGTGTGTTTACATCTGCACTGAGGCGGTTAAAGCCATAGCTTCCGGCCTGGAAATTTACTTCGCCGGCCCATTGTTCAAATGGCTTTTTGGTAACCCGGTTGATAAGCCCACCATATGAAGTAAGGATGCTACCAAAAAGCGTGGCCGAAGGGCCTTTGATTACTTCAATCCTGTCAAGGTTCGCAGCATCGGCATTAGCCAGCACTGCTCCGGCAATTCCATTCCTCACGAGGCTCTGGGTCACGAAACCCCGGGATGCGTAATATGCACCGCCATCTCCGGCACGCCCCGTTGCTGACCACAACTGGTACAGGCCCGGTACGTTCTTAAGGGCATCGTCCTGGGTGGTTACAAGCTGATCATCCATAAGCTCTTTAGTTACTATGTTGTAAACCTGCGCATTTTCTACATTTTTTAATGGCATCCTCGAGACATATGGTGTTTCGGTGCGGGAAAACTTATTCGCTTTACCGGCCTCTATAATTACTTCCTCAAGTTCCTGGCGGCTTACAGACAATGTAAAATTCCTTGTCGCCGCATCTCCTTCTGTCACTGTTATGCTTTGTTCAACGGTTGTGATGCCTAATCCCGAAACGGTAATGGTGTAATCCCCGGGCTTAACATTATTTAGCAGGTAATAGCCCTGTTCATTACTAACCGTGCGGTACGAAGTGCCTTTTAATATTACTGATACATTTTCTGCGGGCGTATTGTCACTTAGTACAATGCTACCGCTTATACTGTTGCGGCTTTGTGCCATCATCATTACAGACTGAAGCAGCATAAGGCCAAACAGCATTGTTTTTTTGGTTAAAATATTCATGTTTGCTTTGTCAAATTGTTTTTTCAGGCGCAAATGTAAGGGGAGGATACCATACAAGTCAATTTATTTTTAATTATTCTAAATAAATTATATTTAATCCTGTTTTACTATATTCAGTATAATTTATTTAACATTTATTTATGAATTATACATCTTTTTAGTACGAAACTTGTTCTCCTAAACAGAACATGCCTAAAATGCAAAAGGCTGTCTAAAAACAAACAGCCTTTTTTTAAAAATTGACAAATACAATTAATGTTTCGTGGTAAACCCGTCTTCGCTTAGTTCACGGTGTTCATAATCGGCTACCATGAGGCTTTCATAATCCGGTTTTTCTTTTTTCGAAAACCTCCTGATGAGGCTGTCAAATATGGAATATACCACCGGTACAATTACCAGTGTGAGGAAAAGGGAGCTTATCAACCCGCCTATAATTACCCATGCAAGGCCATTGTTAAGTTCTGCTGCACCTCCGGATGCCACTGCAATGGGCAACATACCAAATACCATGGCAATTGTGGTCATCAATATGGGGCGTAGACGGGCATGGTTAGCCTGTATCAGTGCCTTATATGTAGTTTCACCTTCCGCTTTCCGATGGTTTGTAAAGTCAACCAGTAATATGGCATTCTTACACACCAGCCCGATAAGCATGATCATACCCAGTATAGTAAAAATATTAAGCGTATTATTGGTGAGCGCAAGTGCCCATAACGCGCCAATGAAGGACAGCGGTACCGAAAACAATACCACGAACGGGTACACGAAGCTGTCGTAAAGCGCTACCATTACCAGGTAAACTAATATAATCGCTGCCAGTAACGCGAAGCCAAGCGTACCGAAACCTTCCTGGCTGTTTTCTATTTCACCGCCCCATACATAGCCTACACCTGCAGGACGGTTCAATTTGGAAAACTTAGCTTCCCATTCTGAAGCTACAGTGTTTACTGATTTACCAACAGTTTGTGCCTGTATGGTTACTGATGCGCTTTTGTCACGACGTTCCAGCAAACTTGGGCCTGAGCCTTCGGTTACATTTGCAAACTGTGACAATTTTATTTGTTGTCCCGTATCATTGATAAAGACCAGCTCTTTCACATCATTGATGTTTGTACGGTTAAATTCGTTGAAACGTATGTTGATGTCATACTCATACTGCCCGGCACGGAACTTACCATCAGTATTGCCGTTAAAAGCAGTCTGCATGGTAAGCCCCACAGTCTGCAGGTTTAGTCCCAGCGCTGCCATTTTATCGCGGTCAACCTGTACATTCACTTCAGGGCTACCACCTTCGGTAGTCAGTTTAATTTCTGTTGCGCCCTTAATTTTAGCAAGTTCTGCTGCTGCAGCCTGAGCAAAAGCCATGGCACTTTCCACATCATTGCCTGTAATGGTTAGGGCAAGGGGAGCGTCATCAGCACCACCAACAATACTTACCGGAACTGTTTTGATTTGGGCTCCTACTACTATTTTTTCAAGTTCACGCTTAGTTTTGGCGGCGTAAATAAAGGTATTGTCCGCACGGTCTTCCCTGTCTACAAGGGTCACGGTAATCTCAGATTTGTAGGGTGTTGACTGTACTCCGGAAAAACCACCGCTAATTTGCCCTACGGTAGTAATGAGGCTCTTAACCTCCTTTTGCCGGCTAAGGTATTGCTCTACTTTCTGGCTGGCAAAGTTACTCTCTTCCAGAGAGGCATCTTTTGGCAGCTCCAGTTGTACAATGAACTGCCCCCGGTCCATTTTTGGGAAAAATTCCCCGCCTATAAATCCGGCGCCAACAAGGAAGAAAGACCCGAAGAACAATATAATTACAACAAGAAGCGACACTATTTTACGGCCTCTTGATTTTAAAGACCATGCCAGGATGCCTGACACCCAGTGTGTGAATCTATCAAGGCCTTTTTCAAAACCAAGAATGATTTTACCAAACAGGCTTTTTCCTGTGATATGTTCCAGCCTGCCATAACGGGATGACAGCCAGGGTATAAGTGTAAAGGAGGAAAGGAGTGACAATGATGTGGCAATAACCACAGTAACACAGAACTGTGATATAATATTAGACACGAAGCCCGTGCTTAGCGCAATTGGCAGGAACACCACCACGATTACAAGCGTAATGGCTGTTACCGTAAAACCGATTTCTGCAGTACCGTCAAAAGCCGCCCGAACGCGGTTTTTGCCCATCTCCATGTGGCGGTAAATGTTTTCAAGCACCACAATGGCGTCATCTACAAGGATACCTACCACAAGCGACAACCCAAGTAAACTCATTAAGTTAAGCGTATAACCCATGAGGTATATGCCTATGAATGTAGCAATAAGTGATGCCGGGATAGAAACCATTACGATAAGCGCGTTCCTGAGGCTGTGCAGGAAAAACAGCATCACGAATGCTACCAGGAATACAGCTATAAAGAGGTCATGTATTACCCCGTCTGCAGCTACCAGCGTGAATTCACTCGTGTCATTAGCAATAGCCAGCTTAACACCTTCTTTGGAATAATCTTTTTCAATTTTAGCAATAGCGGCACGCAGTTCTTCACTTACTTTTACCGCATTTGCGTCGGACTGTTTGATGATTTGTAAGGCGATGGCGCTTTTCTGGTCCACACGCGAAACTTTTTCGGCTTCTTTCTGCGCGTCCTGGACATCAGCAATTTCGCCAAGCCTTACCTGTATGCCGTCTTTATTAGATACTACCAGCTTACGCATTTCTTCTACACTGCGGTATTTGCCTGATAGGCGTACAAGCATTGTACTTTCCCTCGTCTGTACATTACCGGTAGGGAAGTCCAGGTTGCTGGAAAGTATGGCCTGTTGTACCTGTGGTATAGACAATCCGTAACCTTTTAGTTTTTCCTGGTCGAGGCTGACCTGTATCTCCCGCTCCTGGCCACCAACTAAAGTAACCTGTGCCACACCATTTACACGGGCAAGCAGCGGCTCAATCTTTTTATCTAACAGGTCATAAAATGCCACTTCATCCATATTGGCAGTGGCACCCAGTGTCATTACCGGGAGGTCACTAATAGAAAATTTACTTAAAGAAGGCGGGTCAACATCTTCCGGGAGGTCTTTTTCTATCGCATTAATTTTACGCTGGGCATCATTGAGTGAATAGTCGGCATCTGCTTCAGACTCTAAGGTAACCATTACCAGAGATAAACTTTCGTATGATTTAGACTCTACTTTCTTTACAAGTTCCAGTGATCCTACCGCGTCTTCTATTTTACGGGTCACGGTATTTTCTACTTCACCCGGTGATGCACCCGGATATACAGTAGAGATGGTAACCACATTGGTTTCAAATTTTGGAATTAATTCATAGCTCAGGTTACTGTAGCTAAAAAGCCCCCCGAGCGTAAGTATGATGAACAACACAATAATCAGTGTTGGCCGTTTTATGGATATTTCTGCTATTTTCATTTTTCTTTGGTTTAAAGTTTAAGGTTTAAAAGTTTTAGTCTGTGTTGCAGACATTACTTTTTTACACTTTACTTTATGGGTGCTACTTTAGTGCCGTCCTGCAGGTTAATCTGTCCGCTTACCACTACAACATCTCCATTATTAAGGCCACTTACCACTTCTACTTCTTCACCCAGTATGCGTCCTGATACAATTTTTGTAAGTTTTGCCACGCTGTCCTTAACCACAAAAACCTGGTTATTGCCCACACCACCTATAAAGGCATTACGGGGTATGGTTTTGATAGGCGCCTGTTTTGCCGTATTATTAGAAAATACCGCGCTGCCATACATACCTGCCCTAAGTTGATTGTCAGGGTTGCCTGCCACTTCTATTTCTATAGGGAAGTTAAGGGATTCGTCTGCCTTAGGGGCAATAAAGGATATCCTGCCTTTGAATTCTTTGTCGGGAAAAACACTGGCTGTGACCTTTACAACAGCGCCCTGCTTTAAATTAGCTACCTGCTGCTCATTAACAGTAACTTTAAGTTTAAGTTTTGAAACATCTACAAGGTCAAAAAGGTTTGTGCCCGGTGATACCACAGAACCCGGTTCAATGTAGCGCTTGTTTACGGTGCCGTTGATGCTCGATTTTATGGTAGCGTCGCCAAAATTAAGTTTTGCCTGGTCAAGCCTTGCTTTCGCATTAGCAACGGTTAATTTTGCCTGGTCAAGCTGCTGGCGCGTCACACCCCCTGTCTGGAAGGCATTTTCATACCGCTGCCTGTCAGTAATAGCATTGTTATAAGCTGCCTGAGCATTGGTAAGCTCTACAGAAAGCTGGTCGCCTTTTATTGTGGCCAGCACCTGGCCTTTGCGCACGGCATCGCCTTCATCTACCAGTACTCTTACCACCCGGCCCGAATTTTCTGCAGGAAACGACAGTTCTTGTACAGGTTCAAATGTACCGTTGGCAATATAATCTTCGTTTGGTGTACCGGTTTTTACTTCGGCAGTCCTTACAGCAACTGCCGGGTTCTTTTTCGAAACAATTTCTGTTTCTGCTTCATTTTTCGCTTTATTTCCGGATAAAATGTACACTATCAGCCCAACGGAAACAGCTGCGATAAGGATATATAAAAGTGTTTTTTTCATTGTTATTGGTTTATTAGAGTTTTTAATTCGCCTTTTGCCTTTATAAGCTGCACTTCGGCCAGCTTGAAGTCAAGCAGGGCAGAGGTGTAGTTGTTTTGTGCTTCGATATAAGAGTTTTCCGCATCAAGCAGGTCGGTAAGTGTTGCCAGCCCCTGGCGGTAATTGTTTTGTGTATTATCCAGTACTTCCCGCGCCAGTTTCACATTTTCTTTCTGGCTGGTTATGGTAATGATACTGTTGTTTATCTGTGTTTTTGCATTTTCAAAAGCCAGGTCGAGCGCCAGTTTAGTATCTTTAAGGTCTTCTTCTGCCTCTTGGAGGTCTATAGTTGCCTGCCTTACCCTGGCCCGTGTACCGAAACCGTTAAAAATTGGTACGCGCAGGTTTAGTGTTATCGAAGAAAAATCCGACCAGTACACACCGTCTGCCGGTTTGGCAAACCATGGAAATTCCGGCCCCTGCCCAATATAATTATAACTGGCCGAAAGCGACAGCGTAGGGTAATATTCTGCAATAACAGATTTACGCTGGTAATTAAGCAGCTCTTCCTGCTTTTTTAGCAACTGGTACTGTGTCCGCCGTGTGGCATCGGGTGTTTCGGTAAGTGCCACGGGGGTGAGTTCAAATTGCATTTCCGGAAGGGATATGGGTGTTTGTATGGACATACCCATATAGAACTTAAGAGAATTCTCCTGTAGCTGTACAGCATTGAGCAGCTGCTGACGCTGCGTATTTATGTTTATGAGGTTTACATTCATCCTGTCCAGGTCAATCTTCCGCGCCAAGCCATTTTCATATTGCCCTTTAATAATGTCACGTACTTTCAGAGTGTTGGCATAAGTATTTTCAATAACCAAGAGTTGCTGGCGCTGTACATAAACCTGGTAGTAGTTGTTAGCAACCCTCTCTATCACATCTTCTTCGGTGAGCTTTGCGTTTATCTGGTAAAATTCGCGAGTTGACTTTGCTGCCTTAAGCCCTGTAAAAACAGCCTGGTCAAATATGTTCTGTGTGAGGTTAACACCCGCTGTTGACGACCAGTCAAGCCCAAAGGGAATGAGTTGTACGCCGGCATCGGCAGGTGCGCCGGGGAATGCGCTTGCATCTATAGCCGAAAGCTGCAGTATGGGATTGTACGTGAGGCTACCATTGGCGCTGATATTGGGCAATGCACGGGAACGCACCTCCTGTATCTGGTAATTGCTGTTTTCAACGGCAAGTTTAGCTTTGCGGGCATCAGCCTTGTTCTGCAAGGCATATTCAATGGCATCTTTCAGCGTAAGCTCCTTAGCGGGTACCTGTGCCCGCAGCAATGGCGCCGCCAGAAGGACCATGAGCATCATAAGGCTTTTACGGGCCTTACCTGCGGTGTCATTTATGATCTTCATATATGGACTGTTATTAATTGATTGATGTTAGTTTATAAAAAGCATATTTAGTATTATCTCTTTCCTTTCTTCAAGAAGTTTATCAAACTGCTCGGTCGAAAAACCCATAGACTGCTCCAGCAGCGGTCGCATTGACACGGGAAATGAAGTAAGCGATATCATGTTTAGCATAAATTGCTCCGGGCGCATCCGTGCCACATTTCCTTTGTCCATCTCAATAGCAATTTCAAGATACATTTTGTCCAGCAGCCTGCTCATGGCTTCCGCATCTTCATAACAGCTTCCCTGGTTCATCTGGGTGACCATATAAATCTCCAGGTATGGGTATTCTTTGGCCTGGGTAAAAAATTCATCAAGAAACATTTCGATTTTCCGTTTCAGGGGCATGTCCGAAAATACGAGGGCATGTATGCGTTCATCTTCCTTCTTCTGCGCATCTTCAAAAACAAGGTTAAAAAGATTATCCCTGGATCTGAAATAGTAATTTATTAGTGTACGGTTCACACCCGCAGCATCTGCAATTTCCTGTGTGGTAGCATTAAAGCGCCCTTCTTTAAAAAAAACTTTTTTAGCAGTGTCTTTAATGAGTTTCTCGGTATCTGAATCCTCTCCTTTTGCTGACATTATTGTTTAACTTTTTAGTTTGACATTTTTGTCAAAACAAAATTATAGCCTTTTGATTTATACATGTTAAATATTTGTTAATTTTTTTAATTCTGTTTTCAGTATATCTAATCCTTTAGGTGTTGCTATGGCTTTAAGATGGTACTCAAGGTATTTTTTTGTTAGTTGCTGTGCATTAAAAAGCGATTGTGGAAAAATCTCGGTGTCTTTAATGCCCGTGAGGCCTGTGAAGTATATCCTTGATACAAATTCGATATCAATATCTTGCTGGTAAATCCCGGTTTCTATACCTTTTCTGAGGTTTTCTTTCATGCTGCCGTTCATCTTGCCAAACTGCAACCCCCTCAACGTCTGGTAGACCTCAGGGAAGAATTTCTGCAACTGGTAAAAGGGCGACACTTTTTCATCATTAAGGTGCTGCATTATAAAGTTCCTCACTTCAAAGATTTCCTCAATTGGATTTTTGCCCGCTTCATGAATTTTATCGATACCGGCTGAAATGGTTTCAAACAAATGCATGGCGCTTGCATTCACCAGTTCATTTTTATTGGCAAAATGCAGGTAAATGGTTTTTTTTGATATACCGAGTTCTGCGGCAATATCATCCATCGTTACACTTTTAAACCCAAGCCTCAGGAACATTTCTGTGGCCTTTTGTAAAATAATCTCTTTCATTGTTTCAGGTTCTGCGGTGCAAAGGTATTGAAGGAAACTTTAAATACAAAAAAAGTTTCCAAAGTTTATAATTTATTTTACAGGAAAGTTTTTACTTTAAAAGATGACAGGAAGGTTTGAAGCGAGCCGCCATGTACAGTAGGCTGTAAATACAACTGCCAGCAATACAAGCGGTTTTAACGCTTCGGTTATTTTTTTATCAATAACATAATAGCTCCAGCAAGCACAAATAAGCTCTATAGCCGCGCCTGACAAGGCCACTACTTTAAAAAGTCCGGGCAAAGGAAGCGCCAGCATAAGCGCGCCTACTAATTTTGCTGTACCCAGCAGGTATGCGAAATAAGGTGGATAGCCTAAACGTACTATGGCTTGGTGGATGAACTTTTTCTTACAAAAAATAGCTACCGATGCAGAAAGCATCCAGGCTATGACCATGAGGTGTGATGTATAATAGCCGGCTGTGATGACATTTTCCATATTAATGAAATTTGATTATAGATAATAATGCAGGTACTGAAACACCGTCCCTGTTAGTATATTCTGCGGGCTGTATTTCCAGTATTTCCCATGGCAGGCCGAAAACTTTGTGCAACTCAGGTTCTGTTACCAGCCTCGGCCCAAATCTGGATTTTGGGGCGCCGGACCCAAATGACTGGATGATGAAAAACCCACCGGGTTTAAGTACTTTGGTGATATTATCGAGATAAAGTGGAAGTTTCCCTGCCGGCACATTGTGGTACAGGCCAAAATCTGTAACGATATCAAACTCATTCTTAAAGCTGCTTAAGCTAAAGGCATCGGCTACACCAAAGTTTATACATGTATTTGTTTTTGAAGCTCTCTTTCGTGCTACTTTTATGCCGCTTGTAACATAATCAATTCCTGTAACATCGTAACCCTCTGTTGCCATATATATTGCATTGTCGCCTAATCCGCATCCTATGTCAAGCACCCGTTTACCCGGCAGCCTGCCTGAATTTACAAGTTTGACAAGGTCGGGTTGCGCGGCACTTACATCCCATTCGGCAAAATTAAGTTTGTAACTAAGGGTGAAATACATTTTCTGGGATAGTAAGCCAAGACGTAGCTTAAGCTCTTTTACTTTGTTTTGCATCGTAAATCAGGTTTTAGTGAGATGCAAAATTGGAAATCCCGGGAGTAAATCTACTGAACCAAAGTTAAGAATTAATCTTTGGGCTTAATAAGGCGCTTACGGAGGCGGCTCAGCGACTGGGGCTCAATTTCAAGGTAGGCTGCAATATGCTTTAAGGATACCCTCTGGAAAATGCCGGGCTCATTTTTTATAAGATGCAGGTATTTTTCTTCCGGCGTCCTCAGTTTTGCTTCAACCAGCTTGTTGAACAAGGCGGAATACATTTTTACGGCATTTATGGAATACCATTTCTCCAGCATCGGGATTTCTTTTTGTAAAACTTCAAAATTATTTTTGCTAATGCATAGCAGGGCGGTATCTTCCAGGGCCTGTATGTTTATTTTGGACGGCGTCTGCCCGTGGTAGCTTTCAATATCTCCAAGCCACGAATTCTCAAACCGGAAGAAAAGGGTATTTTCTTTTAAGTTATCATCAAAATAGAAATACCTTACGGCCCCTTTTACCAGAAATGCTTTAGATTTTGCAACTTCTCCCTGCCTGAGGTAGAAATCTTTTTTAGGGATGGCCACCTCTTCAAATTTTTCGCAAACCAGCTCGAGCTGGCTGTCATCAGTGCCGAAAGCCTCCCTGAACATGTCGGCCATAGCCTGGGGCAACACATCTTTCATTCGCAGGTTATTTTAATGATGCCGATAAACTTTATAAAGGTAAGATTTTTACATATACAATGGCATTGCTTTTGGCAGGAAATGTGAAAACCTTAATTTAGCAGAAAAATAAATTTATGCAACCCATAGGGTACTACCAGCAGCTTATCCACGATTATTTTACTACTGCGTCACTGCAAAAAGAACCTTTAAACCTTTATAAACCAATTCAGTATATACTTTCACTCGGGGGCAAAAGGATGCGGCCGGTGCTTACGCTCATGGCTGCCGATATTTTTGAAGGCGACTGTAAAAAAGCGCTTCCGGCTGCTGTCGCTGTTGAAATGTTCCACAACTTTTCGCTGGTACATGACGATATTATGGACGATGCGCCGCTGCGCAGGGGCCACCAGACAGTACACGAAAAGTGGGATATCAATACCGGTATCCTTTCCGGTGATGCCATGCTGATATTGGCTTACCGCTATTTTGAGGAGTATGAGCCCGAAGTGTTCCGAGAACTTGCCGCCCTGTTTAGTAAAACGGCGCTTGAGGTGTGCGAGGGCCAGCAATGGGATGTCGATTTTGAAGGCCGTAATGACGTCACTATACCTGAATACCTTAAAATGATCGAATACAAAACTGCGGTACTGGTTGGTGCAGCCATGAAAATGGGTGGTATAGTGGCCGGTGCGGCACAGCAGGATTGTGACCTGATTTACGATTTCGGGCTCAACCTCGGGCTGGCTTTCCAGCTGCAGGATGATTACCTGGATGCTTTTGGGGACCCTGAAACATTTGGCAAGCAGGTGGGCGGTGATATTATTGAAAACAAAAAAACCTACCTTTACCTGAAAGCAATTGAGCGGGCCGGCAATGAGGGACGGGAACAACTTTTGCAGTTATTTGCCTCGCAGCCTGAAAATACGGAAGCCAAAGTAGCAGCGGTTAAAGAGCTTTTTGTGTCAGCAGGGGCTGATGCGGCTACAAGGCAGGCTATTGAAGATTACACGTTAAAGGCGTTTGAAACCCTGGAGAAGATGAACATCAGCGCTGACAAAAAAGCGATGCTAAAAACATTTGGTGAAAAATTAATGCAAAGGAAAGTATGATTTACAGCCCGCCCGAAAATATGGACCTGCTGCTGAGCCAGGCACAAAAAGAAAAGCTTTATTATAACCTTGTGGAGCAGGTAAACAAAGACTTTTCACTGGCCAATGAGCCGGTGGATTTTAAGGGCAATATCACTCCCATAAACCTGAAGCTTGGCCTGCATGACAAGGTGTACCGCCTTATACAGGAAAAGTTTGCTGAATACTTAAACCTGCTTTATATTATTGATGTCCCTGAAAAAGAAATAAAAGCCCTTAATGGCGCCGACCTTTTTGAACTGGCCGAGCAGGTAACCTTCCTTATCCTTAAAAGAGAATGGCAAAAAGTGTGGTTTAGAAACCGAATGTAATTTTGACCAGCAGGAAACGCTCCAGGAGATTGTGCGAACCTGAGGTTGTACTATAATCTGAAACAGCAACAGTACTAAAAGTTTTGTACCCGGTGAGGTTCCTGCCTACTAATGCATATGTGAACTTTTTGTTGGAAGAAGTGTAGGTGGCTTCGGCATCCATAAAAAAATAGTTGGCATTAACTGATAGGTCCGGTGCGTAGAAATTGCCCGTAACTATGGCCTGCAGGTTTTTTATTGGCTTAATAATCATTTTTGTCTGCGCTGTAAACGATTCAAAGGTATTTTTGGTTTCTGTGCTGTCATATTCCGAGCGGAAGCCATTGCGGAGATAGGAAACATTTTGCTCCGCACTGATTGGCTTTATTATACGTTTCCGCAGTAGCAGGCTCGTTACAAAATTTGTACTCCGGACATCGCGCAGTTCAGAATTGTTAACAATGTTGCTGTAAAGCGAAAAATTAAGTTGCGAGGTAAGCCCGACTGTGGTGCGTATAGGATGAAAATATTCTTCAACTCTTAAGGTAGTACCAAAATTGGTACTCCCTATAGGGGCATAAAAGGTGTTTGCTACAACAATATCGCGGTTTACCTGCGTTTCAAAAAAGTAATTGGCAGGGCGGTAGGTATAATATATGCCGGCACCATATTGATTCATATCAAACGAATTACTGTAACTGTAATCAAGATTAAAAGCATGTTTTTTTATCAGGTCGAGCTGCGGGCTGTTGGATATAAAAGAACGGTAATTCGTCTGGATAATATTTGAAAATAAATTGTTTTCGTCCGGGGTTTCCTGTTGTAAAGCGTAGGTGAATGTTGCTTTGCTGTTTTTGTTGAAAAAATAGTTTGCTTTTACTTTAGGAGTCAGAAATAGTTGTTCCAGGTTCTGCTCGTCTGAAAGATTTTTTAAGCTGGCCCTAGTATAGTTTAGCCCACACCTGAAAACTAGCGAATACCTCTCGTTTTTATAGGAAAAAACATTTTCAAAACCAGCATTTTCAGTAGTATTACGCATAGCATTACTATAAAGGGTTTGCTGGTTATCCTGAAGCACTGAAGAAAGATCCGATCGCAATTCTTTTATTCCACGGCTGTAATCTGCAAACATGGCAACAAGGACATTTCCAAATTGAGTAAAATAAGAAATTCCTGCAACAATAGCTTCTTTGCTGAATGTGCTTTGCTGACTGTCTGAAGATGTGCCTTCGGAAACATTAATAACTGTTGGAGGGTTAATATTTAATCGCTGTGGCGAATGGCTGTTTGAATACAATAGGGAACCTGTTAATGCATGCCTGTCATTGATTTTGTATGTTGCTTTTAGCTCGTTTATGGTAAGGTAGTGTTCAGAACGAACCCTGCTTTGTTGCAGTAGGCCGTTATTGTTGCTGTTCTCATCAAATTCCCGGCGGTTGTAGTTTAGCTGTCCTACGTATTCCCAATGAAATTTTTCTTTTTCCTTATTGGCGTAAGATACATCTGCAACAAGCAGCTGCGGGCGTTTCACTAAATCATTGGTGTTGCGTGTAGTAAAAGTTTCCCCGGCGGCAGTAATTACAGAAACGTCTTGAGCCATGCGGGTAAACTTGTCGTTATAAACGGATAAGTCCGCTTTAAAAACCGACTGGCTACCCAGTTTATGGAGAGTATTTATGCTGGTAAAGAAATTATTGTTCCGGCGTGTGTACCGGTCACCGATTACCGATGTGAAGTTACCTTCTTCCAGCACGGCAGGCGCTTTGAAGAGTTCGTTTCTCCTGTCTGCTACAGAAGGCGTTGCGTTCATGAAATCATACGGTGTGTTATTTTGCCCGGTGTTATTGTAACTGGCAAGGCCAAACCCCTTTATCTTTTTATTAATCATCATTGCGGTAACAGCACCGTCATAACGGCTTTCTGCACCGTGGCCCAGAGTTGCCGTACCCGAAAAATCCGTTTTGCCTTTTTTCAGGACAATGTTCAAGGCCGTATCATCGCTATCGCGCAGCCCTTTAAGCAGGGAATTATCGTCATAATTTTCAATGCCCTGCACCTTGTCAATCATATCGGCGCTGATATTCCTGCTGCCCGTCACGTAATTAGCATCAAAAAGGTCATCGCCATCCAGCAACATCTTTTTTATGGGCTTACCTTTATATTTAATTTCCCCGGTATCTTCCACAACTACCCCGGGAAGTTTTTTCAGCACATCTTCTATTACTTTTTCGGAGCCGTCTTTAAATTTTTCGGGATTAAATTCCAATGTATCTTTTTTCCTTACAATTGGGGCATTATCTATTACCACTTCCTGAAGCATAATGGGTTTTTCCCGGAGTGTCACATTAATCTTAAGGCTGTTATTGCTAAAAGTATAGTCCTTCAGGGCAAAAGCCTGCGGATGATGCGATAAGGTTGATACCTCTAAGAATAATGAATCTTTGGGTTGTTTAAGTTCTATCCGGTAATAACCATTGTCATCTGTGCGGGTAAACTGCAAGACTACATTGTTCCGTGCTTTTAGCATGACCGGTGCCATAGGAATGACACCTGAAGAATCTTGTACTGTACCACTTATGACTTGCGAAAATGCTGGCAGGTAAAACCAGAGCATAATAAGGATGAAGTATTTCTTCATTCAATATAGTACTCTAAGAACCCTTTTGGCAGCGGGCTCGCTTTACCTGTTTCTCCTGTTATCCTGTGTAATGATTCTTCATACTTTTCACGGTACAATTCCCTGTACCTGTCAAAACTGATATATCCCTGCCCTTCATACGGGTTTTTGTATTCAGCTTTAGGTTTGCCGAGAACTATTTTGGTAGCTTTTACATGCAAAGAAGCCACTCGGTCGTCTGTGGACAGTTCGAGTATAAGCCCCGGTAAACCGGAAAATTTCCATGGCCCGTCAGAAACCGGTATTGAAGTAGTGTAGTAAACCGTATAATCCCTTCCTCGAAACCGGCAGGTAGCTTTTTGGCAAGTATAGCCTAAGATGTCTTTGGTTTCGTTATGCAGTTCCCAGTTGAAGCCGGAAAACAAATCCCGGATGGTAAAAAATTTAAAGCGTATGTGGTCTTTATACACGACGGTGTTGGCTTTAAGGTCTTTATAATACACCGAATTATCGCCATCTAGATTAATTATATTAATATTGCTGTCAGCTGGGTTTCCCATGCGGCTGTTAGCAAAGTCTTCTTCATACAGTGAATGATTTCCGTTGCCGTCAAGAAACGAAAAGAGAGTCGTTGTAAGGTTAATTTCTTTAGCCACCTGTTCCATCGAGTAGGTAACGGAATAACCTTGGGCATTCTGGTTCCACACGTGGAATACCAGAAATAAAAGTATTATTTTTTTCATAAATAAAGTGGCACTATGCTAACATAATAACATAGTGCCTTACTAACGTTTATGGTTTTTTCAGGGTTTTATCTTCAGGCTTTAGGGCTGCTTTAGCTTCAGGATTCCTGTCAAGAAGAATTGCTTCCGCAGCAGCACAATTTGTTAAAAAGAAAAAGAACTACAAACTGTTTCTGAGTCAACTGGCTTTCCCTTGTAAGATAATGTTGCGGTACAACAGGTTAAATCTTTTTTTGGAAGTTCTGTTTTAGGTTTTTCATTAGTTGCAAAAACTGATGTCACAACTACTAATAATGCAGATAAAAAAATTTTTTTCATTTGTAATTAAATTATGCGCCATTATGACCTTGCGCGGTTAGTTTGCGGTCTTAAATTATGCTCTGTCAAATATATCTTACAAAATACTTTAATGCAGATATTTAACAAATTTTTAACTTAATTTATTGTCATTGTAGTTAATTTTTTTAAAAATATAACCTCACAAAAGGCATAAAAGCCGTGCTGTATACAAAATCGTTATCATCAAAAAGCACGTTATACCGCACCCCCGCAATCACGCTTCCGGCCCTGTAGCCTGCCCCGAGGAACAAGGCCGTGTTCCAGAAGTTATCTTTATAAGGGCCTGAAATGCTATCATCGGCATCAAGGTTCACGCGAAGCTGCTCCACTTCTGCCGAGAGTTGCAGTTCTTCAATTGGGTTTATAATACCTATAACAGAACCGCCATATAAGAATGAGGTATAGCGGGCCAGGTTGCTGTTGTCTTTTACATAGCTCCCCTGCAGCCCAAGCCCGGCACCTACATATTGGTTAAACTCGTATATGGCCATAGGCGCTACACTTATGTTGGTATAGCCGCTGCCAAACCCTGCACCAAGTGCCCCGCCAAAGCGTACCCTTTCCCAAAAACCGTAATTATCCTGCGCCTGCAAGGCCTGTGTGGCAACCAGTAGCATAATTGCTAGTGAAGGTTTTGTTAAAAAATTGAAGATGACCCTTTTCATAGCTGTATCATAAAGAATGTATCAACATAAATGTATAAAAAACAATGCAGGATTATTGCATTTATTGTACTTTTGCGTAAAATTTTTCAAAACACAAGTCTAAAAGGACACAAGTATGGACAGGTTTTCATTCTTAAATGCAGCACATACTGCTTTTTTCGCAGATTTATACGACCAATATATAGAAAATCCGGACAGCGTAGAACCAAGCTGGAGAAGTTTTTTCCAGGGTTTTGATTTTGCCAATGCCAGCTATGGCAGCGGCGAATACTACGAAGCGGAGCAGCCACAGCAACAGGGTGCCGCGCCAACGCAGCCTGTAAGCGATTATTCAGGCATACCTGAAAAATTACAGAAAGAATTTAAGGTACTGAACCTCATTGAAGGATACCGCACCCGCGGGCACCTCTTTACAAAGACCAACCCCGTAAGGGAAAGGAGGATATTTAAGCCAAACCTTAGCCTGGAAAACTTCGGGCTTAGTGATGCCGACCTTGATACTGTTTTTGATGCAGCCAAAGAAGTAGGCCTGCAGCCCACAACCCTGAGGGAAATAGTGGATCATTTAAGGAAAGTGTACTGCCAGCATATAGGTATTGAGTACATGTACATCCGCGACCCGGAGATCCGCAAATGGATACAGAACAGGCTGTCGGTAAACCATAACCAGCCTGATTTTTCTGCCGAACAGAAAAAACATATACTTTCCAAGCTTAATGAAGCCGTTTCTTTTGAAAATTTCCTTCATACCAAATATGTAGGGCAAAAGCGCTTCTCACTGGAAGGGGGAGAGTCATTAATACCTGCGCTTGATGCGCTTGTTGAAGCTGCTGCCGAAAAAGGGGTGGAGCATTTTGTTATGGGTATGGCCCACCGCGGCCGCCTTAATGTGCTTGCTAATACGTTTGGCAAATCTACTTCCGACATCTTCAGCGAGTTTGACGGTAAAGACTATGATGATGACGCACTGTTTGACGGCGACGTAAAATACCACCTCGGCTTAACTGCCGACAAGGTAACCAAGAGTGGCAAAAATATAAATATGAACCTTGCGCCAAACCCTTCGCACCTTGAAACTGTGGGTGCCGTGATTGAAGGTATTGCAAGGGCAAAGCAGGACAGGTATTTCCCGGATGATTTTTCAAAAGTACTTCCTATAGCGCTTCACGGCGATGCAGCTGTGGCAGGCCAGGGCATTGTATATGAAATTGTACAGATGGCCAAGCTTGACGGTTACAAGACCGCGGGCACTATCCACGTAGTGATAAATAACCAGGTGGGCTTTACTACTAACTATCTTGATGCGCGTTCCTCTACCTATGCTACCGATATTGCCAAAGTAACCCTTTCGCCGGTACTGCACGTTAATGCTGATGATGCAGAAGCTGTGGTACACGCCATGCTTTTTGCGCTTGACTTCAGGATGCAGTTTGGCAGCGATGTGTTTATTGACCTGCTGGGTTACCGAAAATATGGCCACAACGAAGGCGATGAGCCGCGTTTTACACAGCCTAACCTTTACAAGATCATTGCAAAGCACAAGAACCCGCGCGATATTTATGCTGAAAAGCTTATTGCTGCCGGCGTTATTGATACTAATTATGTAGCGGGGCTGGAAAAGGAATACAAAGCCAAGCTGGAGGAGAACCTTGAAGCATCAAGGAAAAAAGAACTTACAGTAATAACCCCGTTCATGCAGAACGAGTGGGAAGGGTTTAAGCAGGCTGGTGCGGAAGACATGCTGAAGAAGTATGACACCACTTTCCCGAAAGAAAAACTTACAGAAATTGCTTCTGTTATTACAGAGCTTCCTAAAGACAAGAAATTTATAAGCAAGATACAAAAGCTGGTGAATGACAGGAAAGCGATGTATTTTGAAAATGATAAGCTGGACTGGGCTATGGCCGAACTGCTTGCTTACGGATCGCTGCTTACCGAAGGGTACGATGTGCGCATTTCAGGGCAGGATGTGGAAAGGGGTACTTTCTCTCACCGCCATGCCGTTATGAAAGTAGAAGAATCAGAGGAAGAAGTAGTGCTTCTAAACCAGCTGAAAGACCAAAAGGGCAGGTTCTATATTTACAACTCACTACTTTCGGAATATGCGGTTGTAGGGTTTGATTATGGCTATGCTTTAGCAAGCCCCAAGACACTGACTATATGGGAAGCACAATTTGGTGACTTCTCCAACGGTGCCCAGATTATGATTGACCAGTACATTAGTGCTGTAGAGGATAAATGGAACAACCAGAACGGGCTTGTAATGCTGCTACCCCATGGTTACGAGGGCCAGGGCGCTGAACACTCATCAGGCCGCATGGAGCGTTACCTGCAGCTTTGCGCCAACCACAACATGTATGTGGCTGACTGTACCACTCCGGCTAACTTCTTCCACCTGTTAAGGAGGCAGATGAAAACGGAGTTCCGGAAGCCGCTAATAGTATTCACACCAAAGAGCTTACTGCGCCACCCGGATGTAGTTTCCACAGCAGATGAATTTGCCGGCGGTTCGTTCCGGGAAGTGCTGGATGACCCTGTTGCCGACCCTAAAAAGGTAAAGTCACTGGTGTTCTGTACCGGTAAATTCTACTATGACCTTGTGGCCGAGAGAGAGAACCTGAAGCGTGATGATGTTGCCTTTGTAAGGATAGAGCAGCTTTTCCCGCTGCCGGCAGAACAGCTTAAAGAGATCATTGCGAAATATAAAAATGCCGATGATTATGTGTGGGCGCAGGAAGAGCCACGTAATATGGGTGCTTACGGCTATATGCTGATGAACTTTACGGAGGTGAAACTAAGGGTAGCATCGCTTAAAGCCTACAGCGCACCTGCGGCCGGAAGCTACACCCGTGCCAAGAAACGCCATGCCGCTGCCATTGCCATGGTTTTTGACAAGAATTTGTTTAATTAATTGTATTTTTGATTTTCAATAGAATAGCAACACCAATAAAATTATACGGACATGATTTTAGAAATGAAAGTTCCTTCACCGGGGGAATCGATTACAGAAGTTGAAATTGCAACATGGCTGGTAAAAGACGGGGACTATGTAGAAAAGGACCAGGCTATTGCCGAAGTGGATTCAGATAAAGCTACCCTTGAGCTTCCTGCCGAAGCCAGTGGTATCATCACATTAAAAGCGGAGGAAGGCGACGCTGTTAAAGTGGGCCAGGTAGTTTGCCTTATTGATACCGGCGCAAGCCCCCCGGCCACCAAAGGGGGAGATGCTTCACAAGAGAACGCACCTAAAGCAGAAGAGAAGAAAGAAGATAAAAAAGAAGAAGCTCCTAAAGCGGTTGAGGCTGCTAAAGCTACCCCTTCGGGGGCGGGGGGGGCTCCAACCTATGCTACAGGCACACCTTCGCCGGCGGCCAGGAAAATACTTGAAGAAAAGGACATTGACCCTGCAACTGTAACCGGAACCGGCAAAGGCGGCAGGATAACCAAGGATGACGCTGTTAACGCCAAAGCCTCAATGGGTACGCCTACAGGAGGTAACCGCGGTTCAGAGCGCAGCAAACTGTCAATGTTAAGGAGAAAGGTAGCAGAGCGCCTTGTTTCGGCTAAAAATGAAACCGCCATGCTTACCACTTTCAATGAGGTGAACATGACGCCTATCAACCAGATAAGGAATGAATATAAAGATGCCTTTAAAGCAAAACATGGCGGTTTAGGCCTCGGCTATATGTCGTTCTTTACCAAAGCGGTTGTAAGGGCTTTGCAGTTGTTCCCTGATGTTAACTCCATGATTGATGGGGACTACAAAGTATCTTACGACTTCTGTGATATTTCAGTAGCCGTATCAGGGCCCAAAGGGCTTATGGTGCCGGTAGTAAGGAATGCGGAAGCACTGAGTTTCCGCGGCATTGAGGCAGAAATCAAGCGCCTTGCCACACGCGCCCGCGACGGGCAAATAACGGTGGATGACATGACAGGGGGCACCTTTACCATATCAAACGGCGGGGTGTTCGGCTCCATGCTTTCTACGCCAATCATCAACCCGCCACAGTCAGGCATCCTTGGTATGCACAACATTATTGAGCGCCCTATTGCCGTTAACGGCAAAGTAGAGATACACCCCATGATGTACGTAGCGCTGTCCTACGACCACAGGATCATTGACGGCCGTGAGTCAGTAGGTTTCCTGGTTGCGGTTAAAGAAGGGCTGGAAAACCCGGCCGAACTGCTCATGGACAACAACCCTAAAAAAGCGCTGGAACTATAACCAGCCCCGTATAAACCAACAAATCCCGCCACTCCGGCGGGATTATTTTTTTATGGCCATGCTCCCTTAGACAACAGTGGAACCGTAAAGGCTTACTTACTGTTCCCCGATTTATTTTTTGGGCGTGTCCCTGCGGGCCGGGCTTTCCGCTGTATCTTTTT
>NZ_NOXV01000223.1 GCF_002251835.1 Flavobacterium cyanobacteriorum | reverse complement strand
TAAGCTGGAAATTAATTTAATACAATTTTTGTCGTGTACTTAGTAATGAATTTTATGATTTCTACTCGTAGGGAGTAACTTTGTAAATTTGTTTAAAATTATAAAATCATGACTGTCAGTAAATTATTAGATATATGTGCAGACAGCTAATTATTAGTAGCTTTTATATTGCCAGTTTAAAAATAATACGTTGGAGGTTTGCCCTTTAATTTTAAAACAATAAATTATGAAACCGCTAAAACCACAGGAAGCTGAAACTTCCAAAAAACCCAATATGAAATTACAACCGGTGTTATAGCCCTAAAACCCATCCCTGCCTTTACAGGAGCCTCGTGGTTTGCCTTACTTACCGGTATAACGTTGTTTATAATCGGGCTCATAAATCCAAAAGAGTTTACCACCTCCTGCGGTTTTAGCAACGGGAAAGAGCCGCGCCTTGCCGGTATGCTGAAGTTTAAGGATGTGTACAAGGAATAGGATATTCCTGTAATACATAATTTGCAGCCTTAATTCTTTACCTCCCCGGAAACTCTGCTTTTCTTTTTTCTAAGAAAGCCGTTGTCCCTTCTTTAAAATCTTCAGTCCCAAACGATTCGCCAAACAGCTTTACCTCAGTGCTGAAGCCGTTCACGCCGTCTTCATAATTAGCATTTATGGCCTGTATGGCTTTGGCAATGGCTACGGGTGAATTCTTCATAATTTTAGCGGCAATGCCTTTGGTAAAGTCAAGCAGCTCTGCCTGCGGTACAACGTGGTTTACCAGGCCGTAAGCCTTTGCTTCCTCAGCGCCTATCATGCCTGCAGTCATTATCATTTCCATAGCACGGCCTTTGCCTACCAGTTGCGGAAGGCGCTGTGTGCCACCATAACCGGGTATCACCCCAAGAGAAACTTCAGGAAGCCCCATTTTGGCATTATCAGACGCTATACGGAAATGTGCCGCCATGGCCAGCTCAAGACCGCCGCCAAGGGCAAAACCATTAACCGCCGCAATAACAGGTGTCCCCAGGTTCTGTACAAGGTCAAAAAGCAGTTCCTGGCCGATGGCCGCCAGCTTTTCGCCTTCTTCTACAGAGAAATTGGCAAACTCAGCAATATCAGCGCCTGCTACAAAGGCTTTTTCGCCGCTACCGGTTACTACTATCACTTTCACATCCCTGTCGGCATCCATTGCCCTGAATGCCTCGTGGAGTTCCTGTATGGTTGCCTTGTTCAGCGCATTTAATTTTGATGGCCTGTTTATGGTTATAATGGCCAGCCCATTGTCTTTTTCGGTTAAAATGTTTTCAAAGGTCATTGGTATGTTGGTTTTGTTTGTTCTTAATCTGTTTTATTGTCAGGGTTTATAATTGGCAGCACCACTAAAAATGCTGTCCCCTTGCCCAGCTCACTTTCAAAGGTAATAGTACCGTTGTAGTTCTCCACAATATTTTTTATGATGCCCAGCCCAAGCCCCATGCCGCTGGTTTTGGTGGTGAACTTAGGCTCAAAAATACGGTTTTTGTTCTCTATACTGATCCCTTTACCGTTATCTTTTACAGTGATCTTTGCCAGGTTGCCGTCCCTGTACACTTTTACCTCCACCATTGGGCTGGCCTCCTCTTCCGGTATGGCCTGTATGGCATTTTTTACCAGGTTGGTTATTATGCGTATCAGCTGTGTGCGGTCCATACGCGTTATAATGTAAGGCTCCTCGCTTACAAAGGATATATAAGGCTCATTAAAAATCTCCAGTGCCAGTTGCACTATTTTCACCACATTTAAAGTTTCATTTTGCTGCGCCGGCATGGAAGCAAAGCTTGAAAAGGCTGATGCTACCGATGTCATGGTGTCGATCTGCTGGATAAGCGTTTTAGAAAATTCATCCAGCTTCTGTTTTATATTGGGGTCCCCGGGATCAAATTTCCGCTGGAAGCTCTGCACAGTAAGGCGCATAGGCGTTAGTGGGTTCTTTATTTCGTGGGCCACCTGCTTGGCCATTTCGCGCCATGCTTCCTCCCGCTCACTTTGGGCCAGTAGCGCGGCACTTTCATCAAGGTCATCCACAAGGTTATTATAGGCATCTACCAGCAGGCTGATTTCCTGGGGTGTATCGCCCATATCTATTTTTTCGTTGGTTTCGTTCAGGCGGGTCTCCTTTATACGGTCCGATACTTCCTTTATTGATTTGGTGATATAGCTGGAAAGGAAATAAGCTATAATTACCGAAATAAGCAGCATGAATGAATATACCTGGCTAAAGCGGATAAGGAAATTGTTAAGCTCCTTTTCATAGTACCCGTCATCTTCGATATAAGGAAGGTTAAGTATGCCCAGGGGTTTAAATTTGGTGTCTTTGAGGTAGCTGTAGGAAGAGCGGAACCTTTTGCCTGACGCTGTCTGTTGCAGGTCAACATACCGTTTTTCAGCCGTTGACCGGATAACCCTGAGAATGGGCGCAGGAATGTTCTGGTTTATGGTATCAACTGAAAAGGCCGCCTTGGATGATTTGAGCAGGTGGCCATCGAGGTCGTATATATTGATTTCCAGTCCGTGGATATTGGCAAGTTCGTGTATCCTTTCCCTGAAGATGAGGGGAAGATTCTCAGTAGTCATGGGGTAAGTGGTATTGGCAAGGATGTAATTGATATGCTCCTTAATAGAGTTTTCCTTGCGCTCCAGGCGGTCCTGGTGGTAATCTTTAGCCTCTTTTTTAAACTGGTAAATAGATACCGCGGCAATAAGGAACGAAGCAATAAGCGTAATGAATATCATTGAAAGGAATATCCTTACCCTGAGTGACCAACGCTTTATTTTAAACTTTTCCTTCATTTGCATCAGGAGTTTTTCTTCTCCCGTATCCTTTTATAAAATTTATAGCCCAGCATAAGCAGTATTGAGAACAGCAAAAGGCTTACCAGCCCATATATCCAGTTTACGGCATTTTTAAGTATCACGAGGAATACCACGGCAAACAGAATAATTGTAGCGCCTTCATTGAACAGGCGCATAAACCCCGGTGTATGTTTAATTTCGTCGCGCTGTAGCTGCTTGTAAATACGGTGGCATTTAAAGTGATAGCCAAACAACAGCAATACAAATGCCAATTTTACATGCATCCAGGGCTGTTGCAGCCAGCCAGGTGAAATTAACAGCAACGTAACAGCAAAAACGGTGGCCAATATTGCCGAAGGCCATGTAATTATATACCACAGCCTGCTGCTCATAAGCTTGTATTGTTTGATAAGGATCTCTTTTTCGGGCGAGGGTTTGTTGCTGGCCTCAATATGGTACACAAACAGCCTCACGATGTAGAACAGCCCCGCAAACCAGGTAATGACGAAAATGAGGTGCAGTGATTTTATGTAGTTGTAGTAGTCTTGCATGGTAATATTGTGTTAGTAATTGCCTTTATATTCTTCTAAAGGACTAAAGTTTTTGAACCTTATATAAGAATCACCTTCATAAGTCTCATTCCTGATAACGTGTTCTGATCCATCAGGTGCAGTAGTTATTATTGTAATTTTTTTATCAAATAGTTCAACCGATGCATATTCTTTTAGACTATCTCCTTCGATCTTAGCAAATACAGATTGAGTTCCACCATAAACCCTAAAGGCATCAATACAGTTCAAGTCTTCATTATATTGTAAGTTGGGAAAATCTTCAGAGTTTTTTATAAATGTAAGCTTTCCTTCTTTTTCATTAAAAATGAATAGTTTTTTTATTTCGTTTGCTCCTCTTGCAGCAATAGATGATTTAAAAGTACAGTCATTCAATCCATCATTGTTGTAATCTTTAATTTCTACATCGCAAGTCAATACGCCATTTTTAAGGAAATGAAAATTTTGTACTAATTTCCAATTTGATAAATCCTTTTTATAAAGTTTAATTTCAACATAAACGCTGTCTGTCCGAAATTTTTTTAAATCTATTTTATACTTACCCCTAACACCAATTGTACTATCAACATAATGCTCTTCAGCATTATTTGCTAATGATTTATCCACTAAAATGAAAGATTGTTGTTTGTTTTCGCTACAACTGCTTAATACAATTATTAAACAAATCATTAAGCTTAAGTATCTCATTGTTTAAATTATTTAAATACTTAATTCTTTGCTCATCTCCTTCTTCAAAAATATCCCGGTAATCAATGTTGATAGCACATCAGCAATAGGAAATGCCACCCACACCCCAAAAATACCAAAAAAGTGCGGCAGTATAAGCACCAGCGGTATGAGGAAAAAGCCCTGCTTACTCAGCGTGAGCATCAATGCCTTTGTAGCCTTGCCTGCCGCCTGGAAATAAGCCGCGCCAATAAGCTGTACCGCTATAATGGGCGAAGCTGCAAACACCCAGCGCAGTGCGCCCGGGGTATCCCTAATAACAGCAGCATCGGTTGTAAAAATGGAAACAATGGGTTTTGCAAAAACCAGTATGATTATGAATATAGCTATGGCCATGCCACCCGCAAATGTTATGGCAGTAAAAACAGACTGCCTCACCCTGCCATATTTTTCCGCGCCATAATTATATCCTGCAACTGGCAAAAATCCCTGTGTAATGCCTAAAACCGGGAACAGCGCAAACATGAGCATCCGGCTAATGATACCGTAAACAGTAACAGCATGTTCGCCACCGTAAGAAAAGAGGGTGTGGTTAAGCAATATAGCCAGGATGCTAATGACGCCCTGACGGGCAAACGTTACAAAACTAAGCGATGCGATTTCTTTGGTTATAACACTGCGGAATACAAAATGCTTTAAAGACGGCCTGAGCTCACTCCTGAAAATAAAGAACCATGTTATATAAACAAAGCACAGGAAGAACGATAACGCCGTAGCAAGTGCCGCGCCAAAAATACCCATGCCCAGTACTTTAATAAAAAGGATATCGAAAACTATATTGGCTACCGCCGAAACAATCATAGCCGCCATGGCATGGCGTGATTTGTCTTCGGCCCTGATGACGTTATTGCCCATCATGCAAAGCGCCTGGAAAGGCACTGCCAGCAGTATGGGCATATAAAATGCTTCAGCGGGCTCTTTTATTTCACCATTGGCCCCGAAAAGAAGAAGTATCTCATCTTTAAAAATGATGCCCAGTAACACAATGAATGAGCAAAGGCCAAAGGTCATCATGATCTGGTGTGCAAAAACATTTATGGCCTTTTCTTTCTGGTTTTTACCCAACGCCCTTGATAATACCGAACTTCCCCCTACACCAATAGCCATACCAAGGGATGATATAAAAAAAGTAAGCGGCATAACAACCGAAAGCGCCGCTATGGCCAGCGAACCAATCCACCGCCCGACAAATATGGCATCAATAAGCACATTGACCGTCATGAACAGGATGCCTACCGAAGCGGGAACCGACTGCCTAATGAGCAGTTTTTTGATGCTTTGCGTGGCAAGGTCGGACGAGGAGACAGGCATGTTAACTAACAGGGATTTCAGCCACCGCCCAGTCGTTTACCCAGTTGGCTATTACCTGTACCCAGTCGTCATTATCGTTAAGGCAGGGTATTGCATGGAATTTTTCGCCACCGTTCTCCTCAAATTCCTCTTTGGCACGCATGGCAATTTCTTCCAGTGTTTCCAGACAGTCAGACACGAATGCTGGAGTTACCACAGCAAGGTTTTTAATCCCCTTTTTCGGCATTTTGTTTATTTCAACATCAGTATAAGGCTCCAGCCATTTATCGCCTGCCAGCCTTGACTGGAAAGTTAGCGAGTATTTATCTTCAGGTATGCCCAGCTGTTCCACAACCAGCCTGGTAGTTTCGTAACACTGGTGTCGGTAGCAGAATTTGTGCGCTGCCGATGGCGTTACGCAACAGGTACTGTTTATTTTGCAGTGTGATTTGGTAACATCCGTTTTGCGGATGTGTCGCTCCGGTATGCCGTGGTAGCTAAACAGGAGGTGGTCATACTCAAAACCTTCAAGCGATGATTTTATGGAACCTGCCAGTACTTTAATATAATCAGGCTTGTTGTAAAAGGCAGGGACATCAGTAAATACCATATCCGGGAATTTCTTTTTCCTGATTTCTTCTGCCAGTACTAAAATGGTTAGTGTTGAGGCCATGGCATACTGCGGGTACAGCGGGAACAGCAGCACTTCTTTAACGCCTTTATCGGCCAGCTCCTGCAGCCCCTGTTCTATAGATGGCTTGCCATAACGCATGGCCAGGGCTACAGGCAGGTCTGTGGCCTGCTGCACTTTTTTATGCAGCCTTTTGCTCAATACAATCAGGGGTGAGCCTTCCTCCCACCATATTTTGCTGTAGGCTTCCGCCGATGCCTCGGGGCGTTTGCGTAATATAATGCCACGTACCAGCAGCGCCCTGAGCAGGAACGGCACATCAATTACATATTTATCCATAAGGAACTCATCCAGGTATGGCTTTACGTCTTTTGGCGTTGGGCTCTCCGGTGAGCCAAGGTTTACAAGTAATACTCCTTTCATTTTATATATTTGGTTTTACAACTACAAGGTTATCAAGGCCTTGCAGGAGTTACACATTCGTATTAATACTCATTAAATATTTTTTTGGGGTGGTGCCAAATTTCTTTTTAAAAGCCGCAATAAAATGGCTCGCGGTGCTGTAGCCAATCTTCAGGCCTACTTCATTCACATTATAACTGCCGCTGTCCAGCAATTTACGTGCGTATTCCATTTTGTAATCGAACAAAAAGCTGTACACGCTGTCACCATATATCTGGCGGAAGCCCATTTTCAGCTTCTTGAGGTTGATGCCCACTTGGTCCGCCAGTTCCTGCAGCCCGGGCGGCTCCACCATGTTGGCTATAACAATATCTTTAGCCTTGCGGATTTTTATTACATCCTCATCAATCAAAAAAGGGCACTGTTCGGCATTGGTATCTTCGCTCCGGTTAAAATACAGGCTCAGCAGCTCATATACCTTCCCTTTAAAATAGAGTTTTTTAATAGATGGGTGCAGGTTAAAGTGAAACAGCTGGCTCAGCACTATGGCCATTGAAGGATTAATGTTGTCGTCCTTGTAATACTTCCTGTCTTTATTTTCTTCACTAAGGAAAGGAATATAATCGGCCTCTTCCGAAAAGAAACTGTGAAATTTTTTTATGGAAATCAATACGGTAATTACTGAGGAATTAGGTGCAATTTCTAAGTGCATGGGAAGTTCCTTTTGCGGATTGTACAGGAAAAGAGACACCCCTTCACGCAGGTCTAATGCGTAACGGCCCTGGTTGAAAATAAACTTGCCTTTGCCTTTAATGCCAAAGTGGAACTGAATAAGGCCTATCCCGGCCTCCCTCTCAAAATGTGAGGTTTCAGCGCTGTCATTCCGGAAAAGCAACACATAAAAATCATCTTCAATTTTTATCTCCTCATGAGAACCCATAGCGATATTTTTTTTGGCCGGGCCGTGCCGGGGGAACAATCTTATTATTTAGAACGGTTCTAAACTGTTTAAATGTAACCCATTGATTTTACTGCAAATGTAAAGGATTTTCGTGATTTTCGTCACATTTGAGCTTAAAATAACATTGAGCGATACAAAAAGAACTTTTAGCGTTATTTTTTTAATATCGTTGAATTTAATTTTGTGAAACTTTTAGGAAAGTGGATATGGAGAACAATCATGTATCAAAGCATCAGTCGTTTTATGCGATTGGATTAAGCTACCGGAAAGCTGATGCTGAGATAAGGGGAAAATTTAGCTTAGACAATGCCGGGAAAACCAGGGTGTTGCTGCAGGCCAAAGAGGAAGGACTATCCAACCTTATTGTGACCTCAACCTGCAACAGGACAGAAATTTACGGTTTTGCCCAGCACCCGTTCCAGTTAATAAAGCTGCTGTGCGACAACAGCCGTGGCACCGTTGAAGAATTTCAGCGTGTGGCTTTTGTGTACAAGAATACAGAAGCTATAAGCCATATTTTCCGGGTAGGGACAGGCCTTGACAGCCAGATTCTTGGCGATTTCGAAATCATCAGCCAGATAAAATCATCCTTCATAGAATCTAAATCCCAGGGGCTTGCCAATGCTTTCCTGGAAAGGCTGGTAAACAGCGTAATCCAGGCCAGCAAAAGGATTAAAAATGAAACTGAAATAAGCTCTGGCGCTACATCAGTATCATTTGCTTCGGTACAGTACATCATGAACAATGTGCCGGATATTGCCAACAAAAACATCCTCCTTTTTGGTACCGGCAAAATAGGGCGCAACACCTGCGAAAATTTAGTCAAACATACCAAAAACGACCATATAATCCTGGTGAACAGGACAAAGGACAAAGCTGAAAAAATTGCCGGCAAGTTCAACCTTATCGTTAAAGATTATGATGTGCTTCCGCTGGAAATCCCTAAGGCCGATGTACTTATTGTGGCCACCGGCGCACAGAAGCCAACCATTGACAAGGATATACTGGCGCTGCACAAGCCACTTCTGATACTCGACCTTTCCATACCAAAAAATGTGCATGATAATGTAAATGAGCTGGAGGGCGTAACAGTTGTTCACCTTGATGACCTTTCGAAAATAACTGATGTAACGCTGGAAAACAGGAAGAAACACATACCTGCCGCCGAGGCCATTATAGCTGAAGTTAAAGAAGAATTTATCAGCTGGATGAATGCCCGCAAGTTTGCGCCTGCCATTCATGCCCTGAAAGAAAAACTAAACTCTATCAAAGAAACCGAACTGAATTTCCAGCGAAAGAAAATAAACAATTTTGACGAAGAGCAGGCTGAAATAATAAGCAACCGCATCATACAAAAAATTACAACCCATTTTGCCAACCACCTGAAAGACAATGACACCATGGTTGATGAAAGCATAGAGTGGATAGAAAAGGTCTTCAGGATTGAAACCGCTGCAAAATGAGAGACACCATACGCATAGGCACCCGCGACAGCGAACTGGCACTGTGGCAGGCCCATACAGTCGAAAGAAAGCTAAACGGCCTTGGTTATAAAACCGAGATTGTAGCAGTAAAATCAACAGGCGACCTGATCCTGGACATTCCGCTATACGAACTTGGCATTACAGGAATCTTTACCAAAACACTTGATATTGCCATGATTAAAGGCGAGGTGGATATCGCGGTACATTCCATGAAAGATGTTCCCACTGCCCTGCCTAAAGGCATTGTCCAGGCCGCTGTTCTGGAGCGTGCCAATGCCGATGATATCCTGGTGCATAAGGGAAATCTTGATTTCCTGAACGACACCGGGACTATAGCAACGGGGAGCCTTCGGCGCCAGGCGCAATGGCTTAACCGCTACCCCCACCACAAAGTAGAGGGCCTTAGGGGCAACGTGAATACTCGATTACAGAAATTAAAAGATAATGACTGGGACGGCGCCGTGTTTGCCGCGGCCGGACTGGAACGCATTAACCTACTGCCGGAAAACCACATAGCGCTCGACTGGATGATCCCGGCGCCGGCACAGGGAGCCATGGTAGTGGTGGCTATGGAGGATGATGATTTTTGCCTGGAGGCGCTGGCAAAGCTAAACCACTACAGTACTGAGGTTAGCACACATATAGAGCGGCAGTTCCTTAAAAAGCTGGAAGGCGGCTGTACTGCCCCTATTGGCGCGCTGGCAACCTTTGTAGATGATGAGATACGTTTTGAAGGCGTATTACTGTCAATTGACGGGAAGGAAAAGCTTTATATAGAGAAGGTAATGCCTGCCGGTGCTGATTACAGCAACTTTGGCAACGAGTGTGCAGAAGCCATTTTAGCAAACGGCGGAACGGCATTGATGGAGAAGATAAGGAATGACCTGAAGAAATAAGATGGCCCGGATACTAAGTACAAAAAAGCTGCTGCCTAACCATAAACAGTACCTGCTTAATGCCGGATTAAGTATTATAGAAGCCGACTTTATAAGCATAGCTTTAAAAAAACCGGCAGCAGGAGCGTTTAATCAAAATTTCATCTTCACCAGCTCGAACGCTTTTAAAAGTTTCCTGGCCAGTGAAGAAGCAATGAAATATGCCGGAAGGAAAATCTTCTGTGTAGGCAGCAAAACAAAAGAAGTTATTGAGCAGGCGGGGTTTAAGGTTGAAGCTTGTGAAGATTATGCCGAAGAACTTGCAAAAGTTATAACTGAAAGCTACAGAGAAGGAACGTTCACATTCTTCTCGGGGAGCATGAGGAGGGACACCCTGCCGGAGGCATTGAAAAATGCAGATGTGGATTTTAATGAAATTGAGGTGTATGACACTGTGCTTACACCGCATGAAATAAAAGCACCTTTAGATGGTTTATTGTTCTTCAGCCCATCGGGTGTGGAAAGTTACCTGCAAAAGAACGAGATTAAAAACGAAACATGCTTTTGCATTGGCACAACAACAGCCGCGGCACTTAAAGGCATAACAGTTAATTTGGTAACAGCCAGTAAGGCTACTGTAGAGAACGTGATTGTGCAATGCATAAATTATTATAAAAACATATGAGCCTAAAGAACGACCTTTTTTTAAAAGCCCTGAGGAATGAAACTGTAGAAAGGCCGCCGGTATGGATGATGCGCCAGGCAGGGAGGTATTTGCCAGAATTTCGTGACCTGCGTGATAAATATGATTTTTTCACGCGCTGCCAGACGCCGGAACTTGCCGCTGAGATAACCGTACAGCCCATCCGTATCGTAAAACCTGATGCAGCCATTTTGTTTTCAGACATCCTGGTGGTGCCGCAGGCTATGGGTATTGAGGTGCTGATGAAGGAAAGCGTGGGCCCGTTCCTGCCTAACCCTATACGTTCAGCGCAGGATGTAAAGCAGGTAATTGTGCCCGACATACACGAAACATTAGGTTATGTTATGGATGCTATTAAGCTGACCAAAGAAATGCTGAATGATGAGGTACCTCTGATAGGTTTTGCAGGCTCACCATGGACCATCTTCTGCTATGCGGTTGAAGGCAAAGGCTCTAAAAGTTTTGATACTGCCAAAGGCTTCTGTTTCTCACAACCGGAAGCTGCTCATGCCCTTCTTCAAAAAATAACCGATACTACCATAGCTTACCTCAAAGAAAAGGTAAAAGCCGGCGTTAATGCTGTGCAGGTGTTTGACAGTTGGGGTGGTATGCTTTCGCCGGTTGACTACCAGGAATTTTCATGGAAATACATTAACCAGATCGTGGAAGCGCTGGCACCTGAAACACACGTTATCGTGTTTGGGAAAGGCTGTTGGTTTGCACTGGGCGATATGGCGAAAAGTAAAGCATCGGCACTTGGGGTTGACTGGACGTGTTCTGCCCGCAATGCACGTTACCTATCGGGTGGCAAAATAACGCTTCAGGGGAATTTCGACCCGTCAAGGCTGCTTTCGCCCATCCCAACCATCAAAAAAATGGTTAAGGAAATGATCGATGAGTTTGGTAAGGATAATTACATTGTTAACCTGGGGCACGGTATCTTGCCTAACATCCCGGTTGATCATGCCAAAGCGTTTATTGAGGCGGTAAAGGAGTATAAATAGTTTACAGTCGCAGTATTCAGGTACAACAACCCGTTTAAGCGCATTTTAGTTGCTTTTAAAGGCTAACAGAGTAAAAATGAAAAACGAATTTTATCACTATATAGTAAAGCTGCAGGACAGGATAACCTCTAAACTGGAAGAAATAGACGGCAAGGCTAAATTCCATGAGGATGTGTGGGAACGTGCCGAAGGCGGCGGCGGAAGGACCCGCGTTATTCAGGACGGCAATGTGTTTGAAAAGGGAGGCGTAAATATTTCTGCCGTACACGGCGCCCTGCCTAAAGCCATGCAAAGCTACTTTAAGGTTGGCGATGTTGATTTCTTTGCCTGCGGGCTAAGCCTGGTGCTGCACCCTAAAAATCCGTTTGTGCCTACAGTACATGCCAACTGGCGCTATTTTGAAATGTATGACAAAAAAGGCAACGTTGTAGATTGCTGGTTTGGCGGCGGGCAGGACCTTACCCCTTATTACCTGTTTGAAGAGGATGCTGTACATTTCCATCAAACCTGCAAGACCGCGTGCGATAAGCATAATCCTGAATTTTACCCCCGCTTTAAAAAGCAATGCGATGAGTACTTCTGGAATGCGCACCGCGGCGAAGCACGGGGTGTCGGTGGCCTTTTCTTTGACTATTGCAAGGCAACGCCCGATTTTGGGATGCAGCAGTGGTATGATTTTGTTACCGAAGTAGGCAATAGTTTTCTTGAAGCCTATGTGCCGATTGTTGAGAAAAGAAAAGATACTGAATATAGGGAGGCTAACCGTACATGGCAGGAAATTCGCCGTGGGCGGTATGTAGAGTTTAATTTAGTGCATGATAAAGGCACGCTTTTCGGGCTTAAGACCAATGGTCGCATTGAGAGCATCCTGATGAGCCTTCCTCCACATGTACAGTGGGTATATGACCACCACCCAGAACCGGAAAGCGAGGAGGAGCGGCTGTTGGCGGTATTAAAAGAACCAAGGGAATGGATTTAGCTTTCAGCAATCAGCAATCAGCCTAAAATATGAAAGATTATAAAAATTATACAGTTTGGCAGAAATCTCATCAGTTAACTCTTGATGTTTATAAAGCCGTACGTAATTTTCCAAAAGAAGAAATGTTTAGCTTAACCAGCCAAATGAAACGATCTTCAAGTTCTATTCCTACAAATATTGCTGAAGGCTGCGGTAGAAATACAGATAAAGACTTTGCAAGATTCCTTGTTATTTCATTTGGATCGGCAAATGAATTAGAATATCAAATTATCTTAAGTGTTGATTTAGATTTTATTAACCCTGCCGAAGGGCAAATACTCTTGTTGCAGATAGAAGAAATAAAGAAGATGCTTAACGCTTTAATATCAAAAATCAATAATACTAATGCTAAAAGCTAATTGCTAATTGCTATAATATGTATCCAATCCACAGAAACAGAAGGCTACGCGCCACCGAATCCATCCGTTCATTAGTCCGCGAAAGCCTACTTACACCAAACGACTTTATATTCCCTATGTTTATAGCTGAAGGGACAAATGCAGAAGTGCCTATACCGTCTATGCCAGGTATTTACCGCCGCTCGCTGGACCTTACTGTAAAGGAAGTTAAGGAACTGTGGAGCCTGGGCATAAGGGCTGTGAACATTTATGTAAAGGTTAACGACAACCTTAAGGACAACACCGGTAAAGAAGCCTGGAACCCAAACGGGCTGATGCAGCAGGCCATTAAAGCCATTAAAGATGCCGTACCGGGAATGGTAGTAATGCCTGATGTTGCGCTTGACCCTTACTCGATATACGGGCATGATGGCATTATTAAAAACGGCGACATTGCCAATGATGAAACTGTAGCTGCTTTGGTGAAAATGGCCGTGTCGCATGCTGAGGCAGGTGCTGATTTTGTAGCCCCAAGCGATATGATGGACGGGCGCGTGCTTCGCCTGCGTGAAGGTTTGGATAGTGCAGGATACCAAAATGTAGGGATTATGAGCTACAGCGCCAAATACGCCTCATCATTCTACGGGCCTTTCCGTGATGCGCTTGACAGTGCCCCGAAGGATGCGGACATTGAAGTCCCGAAAGATAAAAAAACCTACCAGATGGACTACGCTAACCGCATTGAGGCCATTAAAGAAGCCCTGCATGATGTGGAAGAAGGCGCTGATATTGTTATGGTAAAACCGGGAATGGCTTACCTGGACATTGTGCGTGAGGTGAAGAACGCAGTGAACGTGCCGGTATCGGTATTTAATGTTTCAGGCGAATATGCTATGGTAAAGGCCGCAGCCGAACGCGGCTGGCTTGACCATGACCGTGTAATGATGGAGCAGCTGTACTGCATAAAGCGTGCAGGTGCCGACCTTATTTCGACGTATTTTGCCAAAGAAGCCGCTATATTGTTAAACCAATAATTAATGTTTCCTGATTCCCCTCTTGGGAGGGGTAGGGGTGGGTAAATTATGAAACAATTACTTTTATCTGTTCTGACTATTGCTTTATTTTCCTGCAAAGGGAATGGACAAAAAGAAGAAAGCAGGGCCGGCGGAGCAACTGCCGAAGTAAGTGAAGGCGCGGGTGCCGATATGACTCCATCCCAGAAATTGGGGCAGGAAATATTTGACGGCAAGGGCAACTGCTTTAGCTGCCACAAGCCCGACCAGAAGATCATAGGCCCAAGCATACAGGAGATAGCCAAAATTTACAAAGAGAAGAACGGCAGTATTGTGGACTTCCTAAAGGAAAAAGCCAAACCTATTGTAGACCCTTCACAATACGAGGTAATGAAAACTAACTTTGCCATTACTAAAAACCTGACCGATGAAGAGCTGAAAGGGCTGGAGGATTATATGTACAGCTTCCGGCCGCAGCAGGAGTAACCAACGCTACACTATAATCAGTTCCGATTGTTATCTAAAAGAGCAGCAACAACACGAGTGCTACACATGTATTATCTCATCATCCACCAGTAAATCTTCCCCGCGGAAGCGCAGCAGCACCTGTGCCACGGCAACTACATCTTTTTCGCAGTAGGTAACAATCCGGTCTATATCTTTCTCCACATGGTACACGTAGCCCACCTGGCTGCCGTCAATATCGCCTTTGGGTGAGGGTATGCCCAATATTTTGGTGAGCAGCTTTAGGGACACAAAGGTTTTATAATCACCAAATTTCCATAATTCGAGCGTATCAAGGTGTGGCACTTCCCAGGGTTTCTTGCCAAAAAGGTTTAGCTTTTGCGGAATAGGGATATTATTGATAATCATGCGGCGGGCAATAAACGGAAAATCGAATTCTTTGGCATTGTGCCCACACAAAATATGCTGCGGCTGGTTGAAATGATTGCTCAGCAGGTTATTAAAGTCTCTTAATATCTGCTTTTCTTCGCCGCAAAAGGAAGTTACCCTAAAATGCCGTATATCGCCCCTGAATGTAAAATACCCTACCGACATGCACACGATCTTGCCAAACTCAGCCCAGATTCCGGCACGCTCATAAAACTCCTCCGGCGACTGCCCGTCTTTACGCTGGTACTGGGTTTTCAGGTCGTACAGCTGTTGTGTGTCCTCATCGCACAACCCAAAATGCGGATGCTCAGGCGCTGTTTCTATATCCAGGAAAAGTACATTTTCCAGATTTATTTTTTCTACCATTTACTTTTTTATTTTCCTTCTGCTTCTTTCTTAGTCATCGGCAGGCTGTTGCCTTTTCCTTCGCTCGGTTTCATCATCCCCATCATTTTGTACGCCTCATCTACATATACATAAAAGTCATTGCTGTGCGGATCTGTATCAGTTTGCAGCCCTTTGATGTGGCCAAGGCGCACAATTACAATATTATCTTCGGGTATTACGATGCAAAACTGCCCCAGGTGGCCGCGCATGTAATACATTTTTTTGCCCAGATAATTATTGAGCCACCAGCCGTAGCCATACTGCGGCGACTCAGGGAAACGGGGGTTAACCATCTTCGCTACATAGGCCGGATCTATAATTTGAGAACCGTTCCAGTTGCCTTTGTGAAGGAAAAGTTTGCCAAAACGGGCAAAATCGCGGGCATTGCTCGCAACACAGCAATAGGCTTTTTCTATGCCGCCTTCACGGTCCAGCTGCCATAGCGCATCATGTTCCATGCCCATAGGCTGCCAGAATTTTTCAGAAACATAATCCGCCAGATGTTCGCCTGTAGCTTTTACTATTACCATAGCGAGCAGCTGGGTGGCCCCGCTTACATAATCAAACTTTTTCCCCGGTTCCTGTACAACACCTACATTCAGCATTGTTTTTTCAAGCTCATCGCCAAAATACGCACGGGTAGTTATGGAGAAAGCGCTGCTGTAATGCTCGTTCCAGTCGAGTCCCGTGGCCATCGATGACAGGTCGCCCACCGTTAATTTTGCAGCCGGGCCTTTGCCAAATTCAGGGAAATAATCCGATACTTTTTGGTCTACGTTTTTTATTTTACCTTCCATGATAGCCTTAAACATGGCTGCGGAGACAATACTTTTAGCCATAGAGAAGGAATTGGATTTAGAGTCTTTACTATAGCCGTCATAGTAGCTCTCATGCCACAGGCTGTCATTCTTTATGATAACGTAGGCTACGGTCCCCAGCTCTTTATTCACTTCTGCAAGCCGTTCTGTAGGCTTAACTTTATTATACTCTTTGTGGAGTGCCCATGGTTGTGCTGTACCCTTTTTTATTATACGGTTATCAAAATAAGTATAGTCATCAAGATAAGCAGTAGTTTTTCCGTTAAGGTATACTACGCGCACTGCTTTAAGCAGATAGTCTACATCGAACAGGTGCAGCAATATGATGATGAAGGTAAAGATGATGGCCAGCCAGAGGACAAGTTTTTTAAGGAAATTCATAAAAGAAGTGTTAGTAGCTGCTACGAATTTATAAAAAAAGGCAACACGGATTACGCAGATGCTTCACAACACTGATTTTAAGGGATTAAAACAAACTCTGCTGCACCGGCGGGTTCTCATGCTCCAGCAGCCACTTCTTGCGCCACAGCCCGCCTGCATAGCCGGTAAGGGAACCATCGGCGCCAATAACGCGGTGACAGGGCACTACTATCCACAGCGGATTCTTGCCATTAGCACTTGCCACGGCGCGTATGGCCTTAACGTCGCCCAGCTTAACCGACAGTTCATGGTAGGATATTGTTCTTCCATAGGGAATTTCCAGCAGGGCATTCCATACTTTCTTTTGGAAATCGGTACCTGAAGGATTTAATTTAAAGTTGAAGGAGTTCCGCTTGCCTTCAAAATATTCCTGCATCTGGTTTGCAGCTTCTTGTAGCTCATCAGGTATTTCGGTTGATGGCTGTGCATCTTCATTAAGCACCCATATTTTAGAAATGCCATTAGCATCACCTTCAATAAGGGTGATGCCAAGAGGGGTTTTTATATGGGCTTGCTGCAACGGCATATAACAAATGTACATACTAATCATCATCCTCAAGCTGAAAAACCTCATTGACCGTTTTTTCAAAGAGTCTTGCAAGTTTTAGCGCCAGTACGGTTGAGGGGACATATTTACCCGCCTCAAGCGCATTGATGGTCTGCCGGCTCACGCCTATTTTATCGGCAAGGTCCTGTTGTGTAAGGTTATGTATGGCGCGCTGTACTTTAATATTATTCTTCATAAGCGGCAGATTTATAAAAGCGGTACATCTTATACCGGAACAGTAGGATGAAAATTAAAAGCTGCGAAAACATGGCAACATTTAAAACATTTAGGAAAGGCATGCCATATATGAAAAGGTAACAAAACAATAGTATGGAATAGTTTAGTATTGTAGCCCAGGCAAGGCTGCGAAGCCTGATTGAAGCCACAAGCTCATCTTCATGTTTTTCTTTACAAAAAGCAAATACTACGCCCGTAGTTATAACAATGGACATCAGTATTTCATCAAGGATAGAATTGTCAACGCCCCAAAACCAGCCACTTTCTCCCAAGAAACCATCATTGCCGTAAATGGCAAATACTTTTGCCTTGAATTCAAATTGGCCAAATTGGCTGACAGAATAGTAAAGCGTAAGCATCAATGATGAAGTAACAAATAATACACCGCTAATAAACTTTAGCCGGTTTGGAAATAAATAATTTGTTTTCATGACAGGAATATTTTTAAACTAATGTAAAATATTATTTCCATAAAGACAAGAATTTTTTACATTTTGTAAAATAAAAAAGCCATCACTACTGATGGCTTAATGATATTACATTATTGTAATTTGTAATTTATGATTTCTGTACAGGTGCCGGAGTATCGCCGCCTTCAACTTTACCTTTTATGGTTAAAACCTTGTTTACGCTGCTGTCGTTTGTAGTAACAGTAACCGTTTTACTGAAGTTACCGGGATTAGCGGCATTGTATGTTGCTGTTACGCTTCCTGTTTCACCCGGCTTTATAGGGGTTTTCGTATAGTTAGTAGCAGTACATCCGCATGATGCTTTTACATCTGTAATAAGGATTGTTTGCTTGGTAGTGTTCTTAAATGTAAAGTCATGTGATACAGGCTTGCCTTTTTCAATTGTGCCAAAATCAAATGAATCTTCCTTCCAGCTAATCTCTGATGGCTGCGCTGGCTTGGCGGGTGTCGCTGCGGCAGGGGCCGGGCCGGCTTTTTTAACGGTGGCCTGCTGGGCAAAAGCAGAAATAGAAAGCATTAGCATACCGGCTACTGCAAATAATGAAAGCTTTAGTGTTTTCATAATAAAATTGATTTTAAATTAGTTAATATTGTTTTTAAATAATAATAGTACAAATTTATCCGGTTATTTTCATAATGTTGTTAACCCTCTTTAAAGTATTGTTAACGAGTTGTTAATGGGTTGGCACGTTTGCTTTTTTATAGTAATATCGGCATAAAAATTACCATAGCTTGAGGTTTACAAAATTAAATATCATTGTCCTTATAGGGCTCTTTGCCATAATAGGTGTAATTACCACCCAGGTACTTACCCTGAGCCGCGCCTACAGGTTTGAGAAAAAAGAGGTGGGCGAAAAGATACATTTTGCGTTGCAGGATGTGGTAGATAAAATTTACCGGGACAATAAGAATGAGCTGCCCAATACCACTCCGATAAAAAAAGTATCGGAAGATTATTATGTAGTGAATGTTAATGATGTATTTGAGGCCGAAATCCTGGAATATTACCTCAAGGCTGAGTTCCAGAAGGTTAAGCTCGACATGGATTATGAATATGCTATTTATGACTGTGCTTCTGATGAAATGATGTACGGGCAGTATATAGCTGCCGGGGGCAAGGCAGCGGCAGGAAAAGCCCGGTGCGCTAACTGCTTTACAAAAAGGGAGGGCCTTGTGTATTATTTTGCTATACGTTTCCCCAACCTGCGGTACAACTACATCACGTCTTTACAGCAGTACTGGATATACACCGGTGTATTGTTCCTGGTGCTGGTTATCTACGTGTACTCGGTACTGCTACTGCTGAAACAGAAAAAATATACCGAACTGCAAAAGGATTTTATCAATAACATGACCCATGAGTTTAAAACCCCGTTGTCATCAATACTCATCGCGTCTAATTATGCCGCCAGGCAGGAAGCCATTGAAAATAACCCCAGGCTCAACAAATACCTGCAAATCATTATACAGCAAAGCAACAAGCTTAACCAGCATATTGAGCGCATACTAAATGTGGCAAAAAGCGATGCCAACCTGCAAAGCCTTGAAAAAAAGGATATTGATATTATAGAAACACTTTCGCTGGTACGTGAGAACGCATTGTTGAAACACGAAAAAGCCGCAATAAGCATTTCATCCGATAAAGAGTCGTACCGCATCAGGGCAGACGAGTTCCATGTATATAATATAATTTATAATATTGTTGAAAATGCCATAAAATACGGTGCTGACCAGCCCTCCGTGGATATTTCAGTAAAACAAACAGTCAAAGGCCTGCAACTCTTGTTTACCGATAATGGCCCCGGCATACCAGATGCCCATATTGATTATGTTTTTGACAAATTTTACCGGGTGCCACGACAGAATAAGAAAGAAGTTGAAGGTTTCGGGATTGGGCTTTTTTATGTAAAAAAGATATGTGAACTTCACGGCTGGAAGATTGGTATTAAGAACAACGAAAGAAGCACAGGCCTCGCCATTGCCATAGCAATACCTAAAAACAACATCGTATGAAAAAGAAAATACTGTATGTAGAAGATGACAGCACCCTGGCGTTCCTTACGGCGGATAACCTGGAACAGCAGTATGATGTGGCCCACTTTACTAATGGTAAGGAAGCCTATGCAGCATTTAAAAAAGAAGATTTTGACCTTTGTATACTTGATGTAATGCTGCCGGAAATGGATGGTTTTGAATTGGCAGCTGCCATTCGTGAACGTAATGTGGAAGTACCCATAATTTTTCTTTCGGCGAAAACCCTGAAGGAAGACCGTATAAAAGGCCTGAGGCTTGGCGCGGATGATTACCTGGTGAAACCTTACAGCATGGAAGAGCTTATCCTTAAAATAGAAGTATTCCTGCAAAGAAGCCAAAAACAGGCACCGGCTAAAAATACCTTATGCACTATCGGCTCCTATACCTTTGACCCTGCCAATTATGCCATAACCAGGGCCGGACAAACCATACAACTCACCGAGCGGGAGTCCGCACTACTTAGGCTATTCATAGATAATAAAAATACTATCCTCAAGAGGGAAAAGATACTGAACGAAATTTGGGGAAATGATGACTATTTCCTCGGCCGCAGCATGGATGTGTTCATTTCCCGCCTGCGAAAAATATTCCGGGACGATGAGAGTATCCGCATAGAAAACATCCCAAGGATAGGCTTCAAGCTGGTAGCGCCGTAAAAGTGTTGTACCCTTGCTTTGCCGGTTGTGGAACATCCGGTTGTGGCTGCCACCAAAATGTTTCTTAACTTTACCCACATGAACACCCCGCTGCTCCATATCCACAGCCTCACGGTTTCTGCCCGGAAAGACGGGGAGCTAAAACCTGTAGTGAAAAACAGTTCATTCTTTTTAAAACAAAATGAAATATTAGGCATTGTGGGCGAATCGGGTTCTGGCAAATCAGTCACCTCACTGGCGCTGATGGGGCTGCTGCCAAAAGGCATATTAGAGGTCACCGGTAAAATTGATTTTGAAGGGATAGATATAGCTTCGCTACCTGGCAATAAAATGCGCAGCCTTCGCGGCAATGACATTGCAATGATCTTCCAGGAACCAATGAGTTCGCTCAACCCCTCGCTAAAATGTGGCTACCAGGTGGAGGAGATTTTAATGCAGCATACCAAATTATCCCCGAAAGATATCAAAGCAACGGTTATTTCTTTATTTGACAAAGTAAAACTACCCAACCCCGAAAAGATATACAACCGCTACCCCCACGAAATTTCAGGAGGGCAAAAGCAGCGGGTTATGATAGCCATGGCTATTGCCTGCAAACCGAAGATATTAATTGCAGATGAACCGACCACTGCCCTTGACGTAACAGTACAAAAAGAAATTATCCTTTTATTGAAGGAACTACAGCAGGAAACCGGCATGAGCATCATTTTTATTTCGCACGATTTAGCACTGGTTTCAGAAATTGCCAACCGTGTACTGGTAATGTACCGCGGCGAAATTGTGGAACAGGGCAAGGTAGCGGATATTTTTACCAACCCTCAGCATACGTACACCAAAGCATTGATAAATTCGCGCCCGTCACTTGATGTGCGGCTCAAAAGGCTGCCAACCATCCAGGATTTTTTAGCCGGCTCCGTAGATAAAGAAGAAGTAACGCCGGGGCAGCGCCGGCAAAAGCATGAAACGTTGTACAGCCAGGCCCCGTTGCTTGAAGTGGTAAACGTGGAAAAAGAATATGTCTCTTCAGCAGGATTATTTGGCAAAGACGTTAAATTCCGCGCTGTAGATAATGTGAGCTTCAAAATATACGAAGGCGAAACCTTAGGCTTGGTAGGCGAATCAGGCTGTGGTAAGTCAACACTGGGAAACGCCATCCTGCAATTAGATAAACCTACTTCCGGAAAAATCTTATACCGCGGCGCAGACCTTACGCGGCTTTCATCAGCAGCAATTCGGGAACTCCGAAAAGAGATACAGATTATTTTCCAGGATCCTTACTCGTCACTCAACCCCCGTATTACAGTTGGCAAAGCTATAATGGAGCCCATGCGGGTGCACAGGCTGTATAAGAACGATAAAGAGCGCAGGAAGAAAGTTATTGAAATACTGAACCGTGTAGGCTTAGGCGAAGAACACTTTAACCGTTACCCACATGAGTTCTCGGGCGGGCAAAGGCAACGTATAGGTATAGCCCGGACTATTGCCTTACAGCCAAAACTTATAGTGTGCGACGAGTCGGTTTCCGCACTGGACATTTCGGTACAGGCGCAGGTGCTTAACCTGCTTAATGAGCTAAAGGAAAACTTTGGGTTCACCTATATTTTCATTTCACATGACCTTGCCGTGGTGAAGTACATGAGCGACCAGGTGCTGGTGATGAACAAAGGCAAGATCGAGGAAATGAATGAAGCTGATGCCTTATACGCAGATCCGCAGAAAGACTATACCAAAAAGCTGATTGCGGCTATACCGGCGCATTAAATATCCGTTTATAAATCAGAGGCACAATCTAACCCTTCCCGAAAGGGAACACGCACATGTGCACAGAGGGCATGATTAAATTTTAAGCAATACGCTAACAAGGTTTTTTCATATTTGCAGGATCATATAAATGTATATGGAATATGAAGGGGGCAACTTTTCTCTTGAGAGGCGGGGGGTGTCTCGCATAATTTTGTGGGATAGCGGCTAAAAATATATACATTTTCCCGAAATTCGCATCTTCAAAGCTTTTCCGAATGCAATCTACACTCATCACCAACACTATCACCTTTGTAAAACAACAACTACATGGTGCCGAAGGCGGGCACGACTGGTTCCACATTGAGCGCGTGTATAACAATGCGCTGCTTATAGCAAAAGGCGAGGAATGCGATAAACTGGTGGTACAGCTTGGTGCACTGCTGCATGACATTGCCGACAGCAAATTCCACAATGGCGATGAGACCGTAGGGCCAAAAACGGCATGGGAATTTTTGGAGAAGGAGGGCGTGCCGGAAGATATTATAATCCATGTTTTAGTACACGACAAAAAATATAATTGATTAAAAATCAATAAA
>NZ_NOXV01000220.1 GCF_002251835.1 Flavobacterium cyanobacteriorum | reverse complement strand
ACCCTTTTTTATTTAACAAATAAGTTTAAACCACTTCATTATTAAAATTATGCATATATAATAACTTTTATTGATTTGTAAAACTACAATACCCTTCAATATATCCTTTTATATTCCCCTGCAACAATACACTTTTTTTGTAAAATAATAGCCGATATTTAGGTTTATTATTAACTTAGTTCAAAATAAATACCATGAACAAACTATTATTTTTTACAGCCATTATGCTTACTACCGCATTGCACAGCCAGGGTAAACTGGTAAAGATTGATAATTTTGAATCGAAATATGTGAAGGCACGCAATGTGGAAATATGGCTGCCTGATGAGTATTTTACCGATAATAAGCAGAAATTCCCGGTGCTTTACATGCACGATGGCCAAAATGTTTTTAACCCCGAAACGGCCATGGGCAATATTGCGTGGGAAGCTGACAATACTGCCCAAAAACTTATAAAAGATAAAAAAATAAAGCCCGTAATTATTGTGGCTTCCTGGTGTACCGACAGGCGTTTTTTTGAATATTATCCTGAAAAAGCCGCTAAAAACCTTTCAGGGGAAGATAAAGCAGCCATGGAAAAAGTTAGGATACAGATGGGTGTTGTACAGTCTGATTACATGGCCGACGAGTACCTTAAATTCCTTACCACCGAATTAAAGCCTTACATCGACAAGAATTACCGGACGCTTACCGATGCCGCCAACACCGCTATTTGCGGCAGTTCCATGGGCGGGCTGATATCTCTATATGCGATTTGCGAATATCCCCGGATTTTTGGGAAAGCTGCATGCGTGTCAACACACTGGCCTATCTTGTTTGACAACAGCAATATGAACTTTTCAGAGGCGATACGAAAATATGTTGCGGAGAACCTGCCTTCGCCTAAAAATCATTCTATATATTTTGATTTTGGCACCGAAACACTGGACGAACTCTATGAAATACATCAGGTTAAGGTTGATGATATAATGAAGGATAAGGGCTACACGAAGGGAAAGAACTGGGTAACACGTAAATTTGAAGGAGCAGCCCACAATGAAAAATCATGGCAGCAAAGGATGGATGTAATATTGGAATTTTTATTTAAACAATAAACCGGCGAAGCTCAATTGAACCATACTATTTCCCAATACAGATAATTTTTAAACTATAAAAAAGTTATCTTGAGAGTAACAATTTCCGGTTTTTTTGGACTTATACAAAAAATATTCCTTATGAAAAGCCGTTTCCTGCTCCCAGTACTCCTCGCTATTACCTCAGTTTCGGCGCAAAATTTTACAAGGCGTGACAGCCTGCAGGGAGGCCTGCGGCCCGAAAGGACCAGCTTTGATGTGCAGCGCTACGACCTGAACATAAGGCTCGACCCTGATAAAAAATATATAAGCGGTTATAACAACATTACTTTTAAAGTTGTTGAAAACACAAAACGTATCCAGCTTGATCTTTTTGAAAATATGAATGTGGACAGCATTATCCACAACAACAGGAAGCTCCCTTACAAGCGTGATAATGACGCGGTATTTATCACATTTCCGCAAAACCTGGAAAAGGGCGATGAACAACAGCTAAGGTTCTACTATTCGGGGAATCCTAAAGTAGCCAGGAACGCTCCCTGGGACGGTGGTTTTGTATTCCGTAAAGACAATAGCGGCAAACACTGGATAGGCGTGGCAGTACAGGGCACAGGGGCAAGCCTTTGGTATCCTGTAAAAGACCACCAGACCGATGAGCCTGATAAAGGAGCATCCATAAAAGTGGCCGTGCCGGACGGGCTTATGAATGTATCAAACGGCCGCCTTACCGGAAAAGAAAAACTTAAAGGTGGCTATACGCGCTGGGACTGGGAAGTAAAAAATCCTATAAACAATTACACAATAACACTTAATGTGGCTGATTATGCCCACATACACGACACACATAACGGGCTGGATATTGATTATTATGTGCTGAAATATAACGAAGCCAAAGCCCGAAAACATTTTGAAGAAGTTAAGCCAATGCTGGATTGTTTTGAATCGAAATTCGGCAAGTATCCTTTTTACGAAGATGGCTATAAACTTGTAGAAACGCCTTACCTGGGCATGGAACACCAAAGCGCCGTAGCCTATGGCAATAACTACAAGAAAGGCTACATGGGCTATGACATGACCATGACCGGTATAGGCATGCTGTTTGACTATATCACGATACATGAAAGCGGGCATGAATGGTTTGGCAACAGCATCACATCAAAAGATATTGCCGATATGTGGATACACGAAGGCTTTACCACCTATTCTGAAACCGTATATGTGGAATGCCGCTACGGGTATGAAAAAGCCATGCAATATATTACCGGCCAGCGTGCCAGCGTGATGAATGCAAAACCCGTAATAGGTATTTTTGGCGTTAATAAAGAAGGTTCGCAGGATATGTACTACAAAGGCGCGCTTATGCTCAACACATTACGCCATGTTATAAATGATGATGCAAAGTGGTGGGCCATAATACTAAAATATGCTGAAACCTATAAAAAGCAGGTAATTGATACCGAAACTGTTATAGCCTTCTTCAATAGGGAAAGCGGGTTAAACCTTACGCCTGTTTTTAACCAGTACCTGCGCTACAGGAACATCCCGACGCTTCAGGTAAGGATGAACGGCAACAGTTTTGAATATCGCTGGAAGACTGATGTAGCCGGCTTTGCCATGCCTGTTGAAGTTTCCGCGGGAGGCAAAAATATAAGGCTTAATGCCACAAATAACTGGCAAAAAGCAGGAGTTGCCACAGATAATCCCAAAGGGGTGGAAGTAGTACGGACGAAGTATTATGTTAACACCGAAGTGCTTTAGGCTGTAGCTTTACTAGTATCGCGTATTACCTTACCCGTCGCGGTTTCATCAAACTTTGGGACAAACTTTGTCTGTTTAGGCCTTTCAAACTTGCCCAGTTTAGCAAATATAGCGGTATCAATATCATAAGGCTCACCTTCAATAAAAAGTACCAGCTTTTCACCGAGTTCTTCGTCAGGCTCACCTTTTACATAAAAACGGCGGCTTATTTTACCGGAAAGCTTCTCCTCTATCTGCTCCGGAAAAAGCTTTACACCGCCACTGTTAATTACGTTGTCAATCCTGCCAAGCCATATAAAATGGGTATCATCAACTATCTGCACAACATCGTTAGTAATAACCGGCTCATCACAAATGGCAAAAGCATCAATAACAAGGCAGTGGCGCTCATCTTCGCTTATAGTAACATTAGGCAGTACCGTAAATGCTTCCTCTCCTACCCTTTTGGCGGCAATGTGCGTTATCGTTTCTGTCATGCCATAAGTTTCATAAATCTCTGCTGGTATCTCACCCAGCTTTTTTGAAAGCGCCTTGCTCACTTTGGCGCCGCCCAGTATCAGTTTCTTTACCTGTTGCAGCTTATCAAGCGAATGCTGCGCCTGCAGCGGAACCATAGCCGCAAAATCGTACTGTGCATCATTGCGCTCAAGCGGGGTTGACGAAGGGGCTACCAAATCCATATCCCACCCAATAATAAATGCCCTTACCAGCATCATTTTGCCGGCCACATACTGCGTGGGCAGGCAGTGCAGTACTTTTATACCTGCCGAGAGGTCAAAAAAAGCTGCTGTAGCCAGTGCGGAATTAACCATGGCCTGCTTATCGACACGTATCATTTTTGGCGCGCCCGTAGTGCCTGACGTCTGCATGTCAATATAGCTTTTATCATCAAACCAGTACATGAGGAAATCGCCTACGGCCCTTTCATAAGGTTCGCCTTCTTTTATAAAGCTGTAAGCTATACGTAACAGGTCCTCGCGGGTCAGGTGGAAGCCATTCAGCCGGAAATTTGGATGTACATAGTTATAATCAGGATTGTTCATAGCCGGTATAGGATTGGTTAGTATCAGGAATCGTTATAGGTTTTATTTTCCCGGTAAGCTTTTCTTTCCAGGAATGCCATTTGTATTTCCTTCCGAAGATTAGCAGCAGCAAAGGATAGATGACAAAAAGCGGGATGAAAATATCCCATCCTGCCGAGGGTTCGGAAATATCTTTAAAAATTGAATGGGTCTGGAAGGCACTCCAGTCGGAAGTAATAAGCAAAGCTGCCGTTACATTATTGGCGGCATGAAAGCCCAGGGGAAGTTCAGTGCCTTCATCCATAAGTGTTACTATGCCTAAAAATAATCCGGTGCCTATATAATAAAATGCAATAATATACCCCATTTTGTCCACCTCAGGATTGGCAAGGTGCAACACACCGAAACCTACTGATGTTATGACTAAGGGCACCCACCTGTTTCGCGCCAGTAAACCAAAACCCTGCATGAGGTACCCCCTGAACAGTAATTCTTCCAGCGATGTCTGTACCGGGATCATAACAATGGCTATGGCTGCAAGTAGTAAAAAAGGCTGTAGCCTGAACTGAAGCACATAATTTTCCGGCTCAATAAAATACATTAAAACGATTGTGCCCGCCGAAAATACAAACCATATTAAAAATGCAAAGAAAAACCTGTTCCAGTCGATTTTAGGGCGGCTTGTGATTATTTCCTTAAAGTGCTGCTTATGGATACCCTTCACTACTAAAAAAAGCGCCAGCAAGGCTACAGCAAAAGACAATAAAAGCAGGAAAAGCCCGAGATTAAGGTCAAGGTAACGCATCATTTCAACTTCTGTAACAGGTGCAGGTTTACCAGTTGTCATGCTTTTAATAGCTATAGCCATACCAAAAGGCAGGTAACCAAGAAACATGGCCGCTATAACTATAATAAAACCAATAACATATTTAAAGAAATGGTTTTCCTGTTTATTGGCCTGTGCTAAAAACATACTTTACAAATGTTAATTGAGATTTTCACCTACTAAGTTAATCCATTTTTAAATAATAAATAGCTTTCTTTGCAAAAACTATTCAATGATTACGATTTACCATAACCCACGGTGCAGCAAATCGCGCGAAGGGCTTCACTTACTGGAACTTGAGGGCCGTCCGTTTACTGTTGTTAAATATATTGATGAAGGCATTACCAAAGAAGAACTGACGCGGATAATCACAATGCTCGGTATAAAACCCATAGAACTGGTACGGCAAAAAGAAAAAGTATGGATTGATAATTTTAAAAACAGGCAGCTTACAGATAATAATGTTATAGATGCCATGGTGTCACATCCAAACCTTATTGAGAGGCCGGTTGTTGTCAATGGCAACAAAGCAGTTATTGCCAGGCCGGCACAACGCATAAAACAGATTCTTTGAATTAACAAATCTTTAACACAGCTCCTTTTAAACATTCCTGTGTATTTTACGTCTTACTTTATTAATGTTAAACAAACCCTTTTCATGAAAAAATTTCAGTCAGCAGTTGTACTGATCCTGCTTTTTGCAGCAAACCTTTCGTTTGCGCAAAATAAAGTTAAGATTAAAGGTAAAGTTATTGAGCAGGACACAAAGCAGCCACTTGAATTTGCCAATGTTACTATTGAGGGTCCGGATAATACTATTGTTGGCGGCAGCCTTACAGACGCCAGGGGCGAGTATGCCATTGAAGTGCCACCGGGAACGTATAACATCCGGTTCGATTTTATATCCTTTAAGCCACAAGTCATCACCGGCAGGGAAATAACTGCCGATACCAACCTTGGGCAAATATCGCTGGCACCCGATGCCACCGTGCTCAATGAAGTAAAGATTACTGCCGAGCGTTCAACCGTAGAAATAAAACTTGACAAGCGGGTTTACACCATAGGTAACGACATGATGGTTAAAGGCGGTACGGTGAGCGACGTCCTGGACAATGTTCCCTCACTCTCGGTTGACGCCGAAGGCAATGTGGCGTTGCGCGGCAACCAGAATGTTACCATACTTATTGATGGGCGCCCCTCTACCCTGGCCGGAAGCAACGTAGCCGAAGTACTGCGCCTGCTACCCGCCGACTCGGTAGATAAAGTGGAAGTAATTACCAACCCTTCTGCCCGTTATGATGCGGAAGGCGGTGGCGGTATTGTAAACATCATCCTTAAAAAAGGGAAGGCTAACGGCTTCAATGGTTCGTTTGTTGCCAATACAGGCGACCCTGACAACCACGGCATACTGGCCAACCTCAATTTCAGGAGCACTAACTTCAATTTCTTTACCAACATAGGCTATAACTACCGTCGCAATCCCGGCAACGCCTTTATAAATAGCCGCTACCTTGACGAAGCAACTAACGGAACTACAAGCTATACTGACGAGCGCCGCGAAAACGACCGCCTCCGTAAAGGGTATAATGCAAGCTTTGGCCTTGAATGGTTTCTGGATAAAAGCCTTACGTGGACTAATTCTGTTAACTTCAGGAGAAATACGGGCGGTAATAATACCGATACGTATTATGACAATTATGATGCCGGCCGTAATTTCCTGAACAGGATATGGCGCTATAATAATGAGGATAGCGAAGACAATAATGTTCAGTTTTCATCAGGACTGGTAAAAAAATTTAATGAAAATGGGCATGAACTTAAAGTTGACGCTTCTGTCTCAAAGAACATTAATGATGAAAATGCTATTATCAATAATATCACTATTGCCGGCATACCATCAGCTATAGACACATTTGAAAGGACGCTTAATGACCAGCAGGACGACCGCTCCCTGCTCCAGGCTGACTATGTGCTTCCATTGGGCAAAGACGCCCGTTTTGAAGCCGGCTACCGGGGGAATTTCACCGTGCTTGAAACCGATGCCAGGGCCGAAAGGCTGAACCCGGAAACTAATACTTGGGAGAACGATGGCAACTTTACCAATTTTGTAGAATATAAAGAATACATAAACGCACTTTATGCACAATATGGTTCAAAGATAAACAAGTTCTCCTACATGTTTGGGTTGCGTTGGGAAGACTCAAATATTGATGTAAACCTCCTGACTACATCCCAGTTTAACAATAAGCGTTATAACAATTTTTTCCCCAGCGCTTTCTTTACTTACGAATTTTCCGAAAATAACAACTTGAGCCTCAGCTACAGCAGGCGTATCAACCGTCCGCGCGGCAGGCTGCTCAACCCGTTCTCCGGGCTTGAAAGTAATATCAACGTATTCCAGGGCAACCCTGACCTTGACCCCTCCATGACCAATTCTTTTGACTTAGGCTACCTGAAACGCTGGAAACAGCTTACACTAAGCACATCTGCTTACCTTAATATTACTGATGACAGCTTCCAGTACGTAAGGCAAATACGCGGTATCAGCCCGCAGGGGACACCTATAACACTGACTACGCCCATAAACCTGGCTAAAGAATACCGCTTCGGGTTGGAGTTCAACATTAATTATAATCCTTTTAAATGGTGGAGGATAAACAGTAACTTCAACTTTTTCAGGAATGAAACACAGGGAGATTACAACTTTGTGTTTACTAACCCTGATACGGGCATAACCACAACCGATTTCCAGGATTTTAATTTTACGGCCTATGCCTGGACCACCCGGGTAAATTCAAAAATAACCCTGCCCTGGAAAATTGACTGGCAGCTCAACAGCAATTATGAAGCCCCGCAAGACAATGCCCAGGGCAAGCGTAGGGGCGTAATTAGCGCTAATACGGCACTAAGCAAAGATATACTGAAAGAAAAAGCCACGATAGCCCTGAATGTGCAGGATATATTTAACTCGAGGAAAATGATGATTGAAACCTACATCCCTTTCCAGGTGGAAAGCTATAGCGAGATGCAGTGGCGGGTAAGGCAGGTAACGCTGTCTTTCACCTACCGCTTTAACATGTCGAGGGCCGAAAGGCAGAAGGAACAGCAGCGCCAGCGGCAGAACCAGGACGGAGGCGGCGAAGAATATATGGGAGGGTAAATAAGGGGCTGTAATTACAGCTCCTTGTTAATCTTCACTCTTGGGCGAATAGTCTTTTTCAAAAATATCGCCGTTAAAAAGCTGCTCCAGCAGGTTAAGGCTAATACCTCCAATAAAAACTCCGCTATCAAGAGGATCAGGGGCGTAACATGGGTTCATCAATAAAGGCATTGGGTTATTTTGCGAGCCGTTAAAGTAAAAATTATTGCCTGATATATAAACATTGCGCATCCCATAGCCAACGTTATCAAAATTAAACTGGTACTCACCAAAAACTGACGTATAGTTCTTGGAGTAATAGGAAAAGTCAGGAAGGCTGGCAGGTAGCTGCGGCTGCTCTTTATATACAAATGAATACTTTTGAGCATCTTGGCCGTACACAGCTGTTGCGGCAAAAAGTAGAGCCAGTGCAAAACATTTTTTCATAAGGCAGTACATTTAGTTACCTCAAATATAAAAATTTAAAATAAAAAAAGCGCCTTTAAGAGGCGCTTTTGGTGCTGCATTGTATAATTATGGGAAAATACCCCTCTGCTTGTAAGCGGTTTCAATCCTTGATAGCGATACAATATAAGCGGCGGTCCTCCAGTCAGTTTTATACTGCACTGATGAACTAATCACTTTATTAAATGCCTCTTCAAGCTTTTTCCTGAGTTTGATGATTACATCATCCATAGTCCAGATTTCACCATTGCGGTTCTGAAGCCATTCAAAATAGCTTCCGATAACACCGCCCGAATTGCACAGGATGTCCGGAATAATATCAACACCTTTAGCCAGCAATATAGCTTCACCTTCGGTATCAGTAGGCCCATTAGCACCTTCGGCTACAACCTGTGCTTTTATAGTAGCGGCATTTTCTTCCGTTATCTGGTTGCCAAGGGCAGCAGGTATAACAATATCGCAGTCAATACCAAAGAACTCATCGGAAGCATACTCCTGCGTATTTTTAAAGCCTGTAATGGTACCGTTGTCAGTCTGGTAACGAAGCAGCGCTTCCGGGTCAATCCCTTCAGGGTTATATATAGTGCCTGTAGCATCCTGGACCCCTACCAGTATGGCGCCGTTCTTGTTCATAAAATGAGCTGCCCAGTAGCCAACGTTTCCGAAGCCCTGTACAATGTAGCGCTTACCTTCAAGAGATGTGCCCCTTAACTTAGCCCATGCCTCAAGGGTTACCACAACACCAAAGCCTGTAGCCCTGTCCCGGCCTTCAAGTCCGCCTGAACCTACAGGTTTTCCTGTAACCACGTGCTGGTTTTTTGACCGCTCAGAAGGTGATTTGGTCGACATATAGGTATCGGCAATCCATGCCATCATCTGCGCATTGGTATTTACATCCGGGGCAGGAATATCGTGCTCAGGGCCTATATTATCGCCAAGGGCATATGTAAAGCGCCTGGTAATCCTTTCAAGTTCGCCCTGCGAGTAAAGCTTAGGGTCAATCTGTATACCGCCTTTACCGCCTCCGTAGGGAAGGCCGGCCAGCGCCGTTTTCCAGGTCATCCAGGTAGCCAGTGCCCTTGCTGCGTCAATATCAACTGTGGGATGGTACCTTAGCCCGCCTTTATAAGGCCCCAGGGCATTATTATGCTGCACCCTGTATCCGGTAAAAACTTCTACTTTGCCATTATCCATTTTAACAGGAAAATGAACCACGATTTCATTATTGGTTATGGAAAGGATTTTCTTAACGCTTTCATCCAGCCCCATAACAGCCGCAGCCTTTTCAAACTGGTTTTTTACGTTTTCATACATGCCCGCACGGGGCTTGGTTGCTGTTGCCATGTGTTTTTATTTACAACTTGTTTTTATACAACATTTTTAGCTTTAAAAAAGCATACAAATATAGGGCAAGTATGTGAAACCTAAAACGTTTGAATTAATAATTTTATAAAAAAATACTACTAAAAATGCGATTGCTATAATTTTAAGTTTTATTATAGTGCCCCTGCTACATATTATACAAAAAGTATGCCTTACCCGCTACATTAATATATTTGTAAATCAACCTGTTATAACATCATAAGTTTTAAAATTTTGTCAAACGTGCTTTTTATCATGTAAATATAGCTGGCTAATTTGGTATATTTGCTTATAAATTTACCAGAAATGAAACTAGAGCAAATATATACCGGCTGTATAGCACAGGCCGCATATTACCTGGAAAGCAATGGCGAAGCCGCCATATTCGACCCGCTAAGGGAAGTCAGGCCTTATATCGAAAAAGCAGCCAAAGACAATGCACGGATAAAATACATTTTTGAAACCCATTTTCATGCCGATTTTGTATCGGGCCACCTGGACCTTGCCTCTAAAACAGGGGCCAAAATTGTTTATGGCCCTACAGCAAAACCAGAATTTGAGTCGCTTATTGCGGATGACGGGCAGGAATTCAGGGTAGGCAGTTATACCATAAGGGCGATTCATACGCCCGGCCATACCCTTGAAAGCACCTGCTACCTTATAATCGATGCTGAGGGGAAAATGCATGGCCTGATAACCGGTGACACATTATTCATAGGCGATGTAGGCCGCCCTGACCTGGCGCAGGCGCTGGTGGGCGAACTGACGCAGGAAGTACTCGCGGCAAAACTTTATGATTCGCTTCGTGATAAAATAATGCCCCTGCCTGATGATATTATTGTATACCCGAGCCACGGTGCCGGAAGCGCCTGCGGCAAGAACATGAGCAAGGAGACAACCGATACTCTGGGCAACCAGAAAAAAACCAATTACGCCTTGCGCGCGAATATGACTAAAGACGAGTTCATCAAAGAACTTTTAGACGGGCTTGGCGCTCCACCGGCCTATTTTCCACAAAATGTATTACTTAACATCAAGGGATATCAGAGCCTTGATAAGGTAATGGAACGGTCAAGTACCCCACTAACAGCCCCACAGCTAAAAGCAATGGCTGCCGATGCTATCGTGCTTGATGTAAGACAGGAAAGTGACTTTGTGAAAGAACATATTCCGGGTTCGGTATTTATAGGCCTCAACGGCAACTTTGCACCGTGGGTTGGCGCGCTTATTGGGAATGTCAACCAGACACTGCTGCTGGTTACACCTGAAGGTAAAGAGGAAGAAGCCATAACACGACTTGCACGGGTGGGCTTCGATAATGTACTCGGCTACCTTAATGGTGGTATGGAATCCTGGAAAAAGGCAGGTTTTGAAACTGACAGCATCCGTTCTGTTTCTCCGGAGGAATTTTCCGAAGGGCTGGCAAAAGAACCAAAGCCGGTGGTTGACGCCCGCAAACCGGGCGAATATGCCGGGGGCCATGTAGTTGATGCTGTCAATATACCGCTTGATTTCGTAAACGAACGCTTTGCAGAAATACCCAAAGACAAAGACTTTTATATCCATTGCGCCGGAGGATACCGTTCGGTTATTATGGCTTCTATTTTAAAGGCCCGCGGCTACCACAATATGATAAATGTAGAAAAAGGCTTTGCCGGCATAAAAGCCACAACAGCAAAAACCACCATAAGCGAATCGGCATCGGTATAAAGGTTTATGTGTGTTATGTGAATTAAATTAAATACTTTTGCGTGCATATAAAATCAATTAATAAATGAAAAAAATCTTTTTGCTTGCAGCTGTTTCAGCATGTATAATATCATGCAACAGGCTTGCTGACAATGAATATGAAATTACCGGAACAGTTGACAAAGCACTTAACGGCAAACAAATCATCCTTGAAAAACAGGGCGGCTACATGGGCTTTATACCTGTTGACACCGCAGTGGTAAAAGATGGGAAATTTGAGTTCAGGGGTACTGTTACTGAGCCATCAATGCATTTCCTTACGCTGGATGACCCAATGAAAAAGGTAGATTTTATTCTTGAAAACGGAAGTATAAACCTGAAAATAGACAAGGACTCACTCCAGAAAACAGAGCGTTCAGGCACGCCAAGTAATGATAAAATGGCCGAATATTATAAAACCATCGCCGCGCATACCAAAAAAATGATGGACTTCCAGAAGAAGAACCAGGCAGCATACATGGACGCCTTTAAAAAGAAAGACAGCGTTACCATGAACAACCTTCAAAAACAATACAGCGCTATAACCGACGAGATGGCAAAAGCATCGGTTAATTTTGTAAAAGATAATCCTGACAGCTATATATCCGTGCTGTTGCTAAAGCAAATGTCAACATCGGGCAAAGTTGAGGAAAAAGATATTAAGGGACGCTTTGACGCCCTGAGCGCAAAGATGAAAAAAACAAAAGAAGGCAAGGAACTTTATGAGTCATTATATGGCGGTGCCAACGTGGGCAGGCAGGCTCCTGACTTTTCCGCACCGGCGCCGGACGGGCAGACCGTTTCACTGAAAAGTGCCCTCGGCAAAGTTACTATCATTGATTTCTGGGCATCATGGTGCAAACCCTGCAGGATGGAAAACCCTAATGTGGTAGCCCTTTACAACGAGTTTCATCCCAAAGGACTAAACATTATCGGTGTTTCACTCGATAAAGATGGTAAGGCCTGGAAAGATGCGATTGCAGCCGATAAGCTGGCGTGGTTCCAGGTATCCAACCTTAAGTTTTGGGATGACCCTGTTGCCATAAAATACGGGGTAAAATCTATCCCTGCTACATTCATACTGGATGCTTCAGGCAAAGTGGTTGCAAAAGACCTTCGCGGAGCCGCGTTAAAGGCAAAAGTAGCAGAACTTTTGAATAAATAATAGTTTATCCTGTTATAAAAAGAAGAAGCCGTCTCAATATTACAATTTGAGGCGGCTTCTTTATTATATCAAAATAAACCTTCTATGGAAAGGTAACGTTCGCCGGTATCATAATTAAAAGTAAGCACTGTCGCATCCTCAGGTATATCAGGGAGCGTTTTATGCACAGCTGCCAGTGAGGCCCCAGTTGAAATCCCTGATAATATACCCTCTTTCCTGGCAATGCTCCTTGCAAATTCAAAAGCCTCATCCCTGCTCACCTGTATTACGCCATCAATAAACTCATCCCTGTATATCGAGGGTATAAAGCCCGCCCCTATGCCCTGTAAAGGGTGCAGCCCCGGAGTGCCTCCGCTTAATACCGGCGATAATTCAGGCTCAACGGCAAATACCTTAAGGGCCGGGAATTTTTCTTTCAGCACAGCTGCAACGCCGGTTATGTGCCCGCCTGTACCCACACCTGTAATTATGTAATCAATTCCTCCGGGAAAATCAGCCAGTATTTCCTGTGCCGTAGTGCGCTTGTGCACCTCAACGTTCGCCTGGTTATCAAACTGGCGCGGCGACCATGCCCCGGGTGTTTCGCCAACCAGTTCGGCAGCCCTTTCTATAGCGCCCCTCATCCCCTTTTCTCTTGGTGTCAGCTCAAATTCGGCCCCATAGATGCTCATAAGCTTCCTTCGCTCCACACTCATTGATTCCGGCATCACCAAAATAAGCTTATACCCTTTTACGGCAGCCACAAAGGCAAGCCCTATACCTGTATTTCCCGAAGTAGGCTCAATAATTATGCTATCGGGCGTCAGGAGCCCCTTAGCTTCAGCATCTTCAATCATAGCCAGTGCAATACGGTCTTTAATACTATTGCCGGGGTTGTTCCTCTCCAGTTTTATCCATACATCCCTGCCCTCAAAAAGGCGGCTAAGCTTTACATGCGGCGTGTTGCCTATTGTCTTCAAAATGTTATCTGCTTTCATGGTATATCGTTTTTATTTAAATTACAAAGTTGAGCGGTTCAGGGAAAGTTTCTTTCGTTTTCACTGCAATTTCACTTTTATGGTACACCAGCGAGCCGGGTGGTACGGAACGGGTTATCCATACATTGCCGCCAATTATAGAGGCGTCCCCTATTTCAGTAGCGCCGCCTAAAATAGTGGCATTCGCATAAACAGTAACATTATTGCCAATGGTAGGATGCCGTTTAACCGAAGCATCGGCCTTACTGACACTCAGGGCACCCAGTGTTACACCCTGGTACAGCTTCACATCATTTCCAATAACCGATGTTTCCCCTACTACAACACCTGTACCGTGGTCAATAAAAAAACGTTCCCCTATTTGTGCACCGGGATGTATATCAATACCTGTTTTGCCATGTACATACTCGGCCATCATCCGGGGCAAAAGCGGAACACTCAAAACCCAAAACTCATGTGCAATCCTGTAAACGGCAATGGCAAAAAATCCGGGATATGAAGTAAGGACTTCACTTCGGGATTTAGCAGCAGGGTCAAACTCAAAAATGGCCTTTAGGTCATCTTCAAGTTTTTGGTGAAGTATAGCTGCCTTATCATTTAACAGTGAGAGTACTGATAATATTTTTCCTTCATAACCCGATGAATTAAGTAATTCTTCCAGTGATTTTTCCAGCTCTTCTTTTTCATTGACAAAGAATTTGTAATCCGCATATTGCGGCCCGATACAAAACAGCCACCTAAAAAACTTTTCAAGCCATTGCTCTGTCTTTACCTTATCAGGCAGTAATTCGCATTTAAGGTAGTTAGCGGTGTAAACAGGGTGTTTCATAATACTGCTTAAAAAACAAAGCCCCTCTTCGCCAGGGGCCTTGTGTTACTGATGCCTTCGCACAACATATACGCTCTCCCCCGACAGCTATGGCTGCATACAGGGAAACTGAGGATGGCAATATGTTGCACGCATGTTATTAACTATGAGGGGCAAAGTTAAGCAAAAAATAATACCCTACAAATTTAGTAGACTAATAAATTACATAAAAGTTACCATATTTTTTACCTTTGCACCTATGCTTATGAAGAAAGTCCTTGTAATAGACAACTACGACAGCTTTACATACAATCTTGTCCACTATCTGGAAAAACTGGGAGCCGGTGTAACTGTGGTGCGAAATGATGAAACAATACCTGATGACGTTGCAGGTTTTGAAAAACTGCTGCTTTCTCCGGGGCCGGGTGTTCCGGCTGAAGCAGGTGTGCTCGCACAATTAATCAAAGAATATGCGCCTGTTAAAAGCATTTTGGGGGTTTGCCTGGGGCAGCAGGCTATAGCCGAGGTTTTTGGGGGAAGCCTAATCAACCTGGAGATGGTTCACCACGGCGTGGCATCTGTTATTGATATTATTGCAGAAGATGAAACCCTGTTTGCCGGCCTGCCAAAACAAATAGAGGTTGGCCGCTATCATTCCTGGAGTGTTGACCCTGCTACTTTGCCCCCAGTGCTTGAGGTAACATCAGTTGACCAGGAAGGCAGGATTATGTCCTTACGGCATAAAATTTTTGATGTAAAAGGAGTGCAGTTTCATCCGGAATCTGTACTGACACCCCACGGGCTTGCCATCTTAGAAAACTGGATAAAATATTAAACTTTTAATTTAATATAAAAATCCTATAATACTGATTACTAAAACTATTAAACTTTAATATAGATTTTATCTATGTATTGTTTTCATATAAAATCCCGGCCTTTAAACCGGGATAATCAATAAAAATTTAAAAAGTATTATCGGGTAAATACAAGCGTGTTTACCTTACTAAGTTTCGGGTCAAATTTATACCCTTCGTAATCAAATTTTTTTAGGCCGTTAAGTGTTTTTACATTTTTATCAATAATATAGCGCACCATCATACCCCTTGCTTTTTTGGCAAAAAAACTTACCATACGCAACTCTCCCTCCTTGCTGTAGTCTTTAAATTCTGGTGTTATTACCGGTACTTTAAGCGCTTTTGCATCTATAGCGCTAAAATACTCTTTACTTGCCAGGTTAATAAACAGCTCATCATCCTTCAGCTCATGGTTAATCGCATTAGTAATTGCTTCGCGCCAGTAACCGTACAGGTCTTTGCTGTCCCCTACTGCCAGCGGGGTACCCATTTCAAGCCGGTAAGGCTGTATCAGGTCAAGCGGTTTAAGGAGGCCGTATAGCCCTGAAAGTATGCGCAGCGAGTCCTGCAGCCGGTTAAGTTTGCTTACAGGTATTGTGTAAGCATCAAGTCCCACATATACATCGCCATTGAAGGCATACAGGGCCGGACGGGCATTTTTTGGTGTAAATGGAGGCTTCCACACCTGATTGCGCTCCCAGTTCAGCTGTGCCAACTTGTCTGATATATCCATAATGCTACCCAATTCGGAGGGCGATTTGCTTACCAGTGCTTTATGCACTGCACGTGCCTTATCAGTAAACGCAGGCTGGGAATGCTTCCGGGTAGGCAATGGTGTTTCAAAATTCAGCGATTTCGCAGGAGATATAACAATTTTCATTTTGATATTTTCTTTCAAAATTACAACAAAAAAGAGTCTTTCGAAATATTGCTGTAATTTCCTATATTAGCAGCATAACCAACTAAAACATTGAGATGGCTGAAAATATAATCAGTACCCACAACCTCACATTCTATTATTCCAAAAGCAGGAAGGCGCTTGACGATGTTTCCCTTAACATCCCTAAGGGTTCCATTTACGGTTTTCTCGGGCCTAATGGTGCCGGAAAATCAACTACCATGCGCCTGCTTACAGGCATATTGCCTGAACAGGGAAATGCCATAACCGTTTTCGGCAGTCCCCTGCAGGAACAGGTCCCTCATGTGTTCAACAGGATGGGATCGCTGGTTGAAAGTCCTGCCCTGTACCTGCACCTTAGCGGATATGACAACCTGAGGTACATAGCACAGATGCGCCGTGTACCCGAAACCCGCATCCCGGAGATACTGGAGCTGGTTGACCTGCAACGCGATGCAAAGCGCAAAGCAAAACACTACTCCCTGGGCATGAAGCAGCGCCTGGCCATAGGAATGGCCCTTATGAGCGAGCCTGAGCTTTTATTGCTTGATGAACCGGTAAACGGCCTTGACCCGAACGGTATGAGGGATATACGCCGCCTGCTGGTACGGCTGAACAAAGAAAAAGGCACCACCATCTTCGTGTCGAGCCACCTCCTTTCTGAAATTGAACGGATGTGTACCCATGTGGGCATCATAAGCCGTGGGAAGTTACGCTTTGAAGGCACTATTGAAGAGCTCGCCCTGCAATCAGGCGCCTGCAAAATACAGGTTACACTTAAAGACGCGCCAAAATGGCATACCGGCCTATTACCCGAAATACCTTCAGTTATACTTGAAAATGAAAAGCAGCTGACACTCGAGCTGCCTGACAGGGAAGCTATACCGGAATTTTTAAGGAGCCTGGTAACAAAAGGAGCCAATACTTATGAAATAAAAATTCTTAACGGCCTTGAAGAATGGTTCATGTCACTTATTAACCAAAAGTAACATCACACATTAACTATTATGCTAAACTTTAAAACAGCCTTAAAGGCAGAATACATAAAACGCAAGGGTACAGGAATATACCTGCTTAGCCTTATAATGGGTATCATATCACCGATACTCTTGTTTATAGTTGCTTTTTTTGATGATACAATACAAGACGGTGGCCTGCCTTACAACTATTTTACAACTTACATAGAAAAATGCCTTAGCCCTTTTGCGGAATTCTTTTTCCCGCTGCTAATCATCATTACCGTGAGCCGTTTTACACAGCTCGATCACAAAAACGGCGGCTGGCAGCTCATGGAAACTCAGCCTGTAAACAAGTTTTCCATTTATTTCTCAAAATTTACCATGATACTGCTGTCGAACCTGGTTGCAATTTTAGCGATGGTAGGCTTCAGCTTCCTGCTGGGCTGGCTGTCAAGCCTCTTCATAGAAGTACCTAAAGAAGCTTCTTTTGCTTTTGAGGCTGGCGCAGTATTGCAGATTATAACAAGGCTGTTCCTGGCCAGCCTGATGCTCACGGCAATGCAGTACCTTATAGCAGTGCTGCTTTCCAGCTTTATATGGTCTATCGTCATTGGCTTTTTCGGCCTTTTGCTCAACCTGTTCCTGCAGGGCTTTAGTGTTTCCGCAACGTGGTATCCTTTTGAAATACTTTCAAAAATATCTGACCATAAAAAAGGCAGCGACCTGGGTTATTGGATACTATATTCAGAAGTTGTAGGCATTATAGGTGCATTCCTTTTACTTTACATAGGGTACCAGTGGTATGTACATAAAAAATTTATGCAAGCGTTTTTTCGGAAACCGGCACGTTTTGCAATGCTATTGGTTGTTATTACAGTTTGTACAGGGCTTATAACCTGGATAGTAAAACCTAATAAAATGCTGAACTACAGCGAAACTGTGGTAGCCGGGAAAATTGAAGGGACCGGTAAGTTCAGCAGGCTGTTCGTGATAGACCAGTTTGTTAAAGATACCGTCGCGGCAATACCTATTACCAACAATACATTCAATTACACCATTAAGCAGGATATACCGCTCAACAAATATTTATTGCAGTTTGATGGCGCTATGCAGGGCGAGGCTGTTTTTGGTAGCAAGGACAGCATTTACATCAGTTTAAGAACAAGTAAAAAAGCAAATGATATTAAGGTAACAGGCACAAGGCTGCCTGAGAACCGTTACCAACAGCAGCAGGGACAGGGATGGAGCATGGCTGAATATTACCTTGAGGAAAATGAAAACATTGATAATCCGGACAGGTTTACTGAAGTACTGGCCGAAGAATGGAGAGATGCACTTAAAGAATCAGATAATTTCAGGACGGCTGATAACTATGTACCCAAAGATGACTTCTATGAAAAAAACAGGATGATGGTTACCATCAGGTACCTAAACCTGTGGAACGATTACCTTAAAAAGCGTGCTGCCATGTTCCCCGGGCAGAAAACACCGGAAAATGCAGCTATCAAAGAGATGAAAAGAACAGTACCGCTAAACGATGAATCGCTGCTGAACGAAAGTGCTTACTTTGATTACCTTAAAGCAACATTAATTGCCGGAAATACAAAGGATATTGATGAAAACACAAAGTCAATACAGGCCATAGCCAAACTTCCTGCCGGCAGCTTTAAAGATAAAATGCTGTACTGGCAGTTGAATAAGAGCCTGAAAGAAGCCTCTACTGCTGATGAAAGGGCCAGCCTTATGGCGGCTTACGGCAACAGTTTCAGTAACCGTAAGTATGCAGGCATCCTCCGCCAGTATGATAAACTGCTATTAAGCCTTACCAAAGGCAAACCTGCCCTACCTTTTGAAGCCAGCACGCTTGATGGTAAGCCTTTTTCACTCGCGTCCCTTAATGGCAAACATATTGTAATTGATGTTTGGGCCACCTGGTGCAGCCCGTGCAGGGTACAGTCGCCGTATTTTGAAAAACTGGCACTGAAGTATAAAAAATATCCTATACAGTTTGCAGCGGTAAGTACTGATGACCGTATTGACAAGTGGTATGTAGAAGCCAAGACAAAGTCGGCTTCTGTATTGCAGTTACATGCTGATAACAACCGTAAATTTTGTGATATGTATAATATTGAAAGCATACCACGGTTTATTTTTATTGACCCACAGGGCAATTTCATTAATGCCGAGATGCCTTATCCTGATGATAAAGTTTTTGAAAAACTCATAAGGGAGGCACTTGGGCTGCCCGAAGAAAAATAAACTTTAAAAAAGCGCTGTCTCACAAAGATTGCCTGTTAGCACTTTGGGAGCAGCGCTTTTTTTATACCTGTAAAAATCCTACATTTGTAGAAAAGCCTTGTTATTATGGATATGTACCAGCAACTTAATGACAATATCAGCCGCTATGTTCACTTTTCTGAAGAAGAGCTTGGTATACTGAACGAGCTGGCCACCTATAAAAAAGTGCCAAAAAAAACCTTAATGTTGCAAGCAGGCGAAATGTGCAACTTTGAAGACTTTGTAGTGAAGGGCTGTGTACGAAAATATTATATTGATGATAACGGCTTTGAGGTAATCCTGCAATTTGCCATTGAAAATGCATGGGTAAGCGACATTTCTTTCAGCATTTACGAAGACAGGCCGAGCAGGGTATATATTGAAACCCTTGAAGACTGCGAATTTCTTTCTTTTACCCCTGAATTCAAGGAACTGCTTTTTGAGCGGGCCCCGCGCTTTGAGCGTGCATTCCGCATACTGGTACAGCGCCACCTGGCTGTAACACAAAACAGGCTTTTTAATACCATATCAAAAACCGCGATGGAAAAATACCTTGAATTCCTCGAGGTGTACCCTACCCTGCCCCAGCGCGTGGCACAGCATTATATAGCCTCATACCTTGGCATATCGGCTGAATTTTTAAGCAAAACAAGGGCAAAACTTGCCAGAAATTAGTTTTTGGTAGTCCTGTTTAAGTGTTCGGTGTTCGGTATTTCAGCACCCGAAAGCTGACTGAGACTGAAACTGAGACTGAAAACTGAAAACATAACAAAATTTCTTGTCCCAGTTCAATGCGCAGGCATAAGTTATACCCCAACTTTGCAGTGTAAATAATACCAACTGCAATGAACAGGAAAGATTTTATCAGGAAAGGGCTGATGGGAACAGGGATGTTCATTACATCAGCTGCCGTAGGCGATATTCTTACTAATGATATTGATGAACTTAAGCCGCTTGAACCTGTTGGGTTTAACCATCTGCCAAACAGCGAAACCTTTATTATGGAAAACACAGTACTGCACAGGGCCGAAACCCGGGGGCATGCCAATCATGGCTGGCTTGACAGCTACCACACCTTCAGCTTTGCCAATTACCATAACCCTGACAGGATGCACTTCGGCGTACTGAGGGTACTGAACGATGACCGCGTAGACCCCGGCATGGGCTTTGGCACGCACCCGCACGACAACATGGAGATAATATCCATCCCGCTGGAAGGTGACCTTGAACATAAAGACAGCATGGGCAATACGGCGGTTATAAAAAAAGGCGATATACAGGTAATGAGTGCCGGAACAGGAATTTACCATAGTGAATATAACCATAATAAAGACAGGCTGACTAAATTCCTGCAGATATGGGTTTTCCCTAACAGGAAGAACGTTAAGCCCCGTTATGACCAGATTTCACTTAACGAAGCCGACAGACATAACAGGCTGCAGCAAATACTGTCACCTGATGCTAATGATGAAGGCGTATGGATACACCAGGACGCATGGTTCCACATGGGCAGATTTGACAAAGACACAAAACTGCAATACAACCTGAAAAAGAAAGGCAATGGCATATATGCCTTTGTTATTGAGGGCAACGTAACTATTGGCAATATATCGCTTAACTGGCGCGACGGGCTTGGCATCTGGAATACGGATAGCATAGACATTACTGCCGGCTCACAAAACGCTGAGCTGCTGCTTATGGAAGTACCTATGAAAATATGAGCAGGGTAAAGAAGCAAATTCTAAATTCTAAATTCTAAATTCTAAATTCTAAATTCTAAATTCTAAATAATAATTTAATAACAACTTATAAATTAATCAAATACAACAACTATGGCAACAACAAAATGGGCAGTTGACCCTACACACTCAGAAATAGGCTTTAAAGTAAAGCACATGATGTTTACTAATGTTTCAGGCAGTTTTGGCAAATTTACTGCCGAAGCTGAGACCGACGGCGACAACTTTGATAATGCAAAATTCGCTTTCAGCGGCGACATCAACTCCATAACTACAGGTAACGCCGACCGTGACGGACATCTTTTAAGTGCTGACTTCTTTGACGCGGAACACCACCCTAAGCTGACCTTCGAATCTACAGCATTTACAAAAAAGAATGAAGGTGATTATACCCTTACCGGCAACCTTACCCTTCATGGCGAAACCAGGCCGGTAACCCTTGAGGCAGAATTTGGCGGCATAGCGAAAGACCCGTGGGGCAACACTAAAGCCGGCTTTACCATTACAGGAAAAATAAACCGTAAAGACTGGGGCCTTACCTGGAATGCCGCACTTGAAACAGGAGGGGTACTGGTAAGCGAAGAAGTAAAACTGGCCATTGAGCTACAGTTTGTAAAACAATAATTCCAGATTCCATAATCCAAAAAAAAGGATCTTATGCCGGCAGCATGAGGTCCTTTTTTTATTTTGCATGGGCAAGAGCGGCAGATAAATAGAAAATCATCTTCGTGGTTGGCAAAATAAGTTATAAATAGTGCATATTTGTATGGCAAACCAATACTATAACTTATGGCAAGAGTAACAGGCATTGGCGGATTGTTCTTCCGCTCAGCAAACAATAAGGCTTTAGGGGAATGGTACGAAAAGTACTTTGGGATTACATACATGCCCAGAAAAGATGTATGGCGCCAGGATGCAGGGCCTACTGTTTTTTCCCCTTTTAAGCATGATACGGATTATTTCGGCATTCCCGGGCAGCAGTTCATGGTAAACCTGCGTGTTGAAGGTATTGATGAATTACTGGATATCATGAAAGCCGATGGCGTAAAGATTGATAAAAACCGTGTAGAAGATGCTATTGGCAAATTTGCCTGGGTTTTTGACCCTGAAGGAAACAAGATAGAGCTTTGGGAGCCATCAGAAGAAACAAAATAATTTCAAACTCTTAGTAGTATAACCTGCACTAAGGCTATGCAGGTTTTTTATTTGTTGAATATATCTTTAATTAATTTTATTGTTTCATCAATTCCTATTTTCCTCAATTCAATTTCATCAGTTACGTTATTGACTTCTTTCCATAAGTAGTGATTGGCATCATTATAAAGAAGTATACAGTCAGGTGAGTTCCAATACAATTTAAAGCCTTTAATATAAAATTCTTAAGTACACGACAAAAATTGTATTAAATTAATTTCCAGC
>NZ_NOXV01000216.1 GCF_002251835.1 Flavobacterium cyanobacteriorum | reverse complement strand
CTATATCTCCCCGCCGCAAAAGCGGGCGGCGGGGAGGATGCCGCTTCCATCAGGGCTAAGGGGAGGCTCAGGGCAGGAATACAACTGCATCCCCAAAGAACAAAACAACAAACACTTACTCATGGCTTCATTAACCTGTATTATAAAGGAATACCTTCGCTTTGTGGTGAAAAAGCCAAGAATTTTGCCCGGCTTATTGCCCTAAATAAGGGGAGCGCTATATTTTTTATAAAATCAGCATTTATAAACGTCAAAAACCGGGTTGTAAGCCCAATAATTTTACATTTTTCAATTACATTTTAAAGCCGGTTTAAGGACAACACAACGCTTCCGTCACAATTGGCATCTCCGGGCTACCACAAGGATCTTACTTAATAAAAGTAAGTGATGCATCAGTCCCAGGTAAAAGCTACATCATAGTAAAGAACTGATAAAACTACAAATCTGAAAAATCACGGCCCATCTGTGCGGTTTTTATTTTAGTATATTTGCCACATGAAAAAAATAGAACACATAGGCATTGCCGTAAAAGACCTTGAAGCCAGCAACCTGCTGTTTGAAAAACTTTTTGGCGCCCCTGCCTATAAAACCGAAGAAGTGGAAAGTGAAGGAGTAAAAACCTCTTTTTTTATGAACGGGCCCAATAAAATTGAGCTCCTTGAAGCTACCAACCCTGACAGCCCCATTGCTAAATTCCTCGAAAAAAAAGGAGAAGGCATACATCATATTGCCTTTGATGTGGAGGATATTGTTGCTGAAACAGAACGCCTTAAAAAGGAAGGATTTACTATACTCAACGAAATCCCAAAACGTGGCGCCGACAATAAACTCGTGGCATTTTTGCACCCTAAGGGCACTAATGGCGTATTGGTAGAGCTTTGCCAGGAAATCCCTTAAGTGTTTAATTCGGCAATGCAGCAATGAAACAATTTCTTATGGGTAACCGCTGCATTAATTCATTTTTACATTTTTAAATTGATTATCGTACTTTTGCGTAATGGAAACAAACAGGCAAAGAAAAATTGGTGCATTGCTGCAGAACGACCTTGTTGATATTTTACAGGGCGAAGTCAGGAAAAATGCGATAAGCAACCTCGTGATATCGGTATCAAAAGTATCCGTAACTTCTGACCTGTCTATTGCTAAAGTGTACCTAAGCGTGTTCCCCACTGACAAAGGCGGTGAAATACTCTCGGCAATTCGATCCAATACTCCGCTAATAAAGCACGACCTCGCGCAGCGCGTACGGATGCAGCTCCGCAAGGTGCCCAACCTTATATTTTACATTGATGATTCGCTCGACCAGATGGAAAAAATGGATAAGGAACTTCGGGGCGAAAATAACCCTATTGCTAACCCTGAACTGCTTGACAGGCGTAAGAAATTATAAGCCTTGAGGTATCCGTTTTATATAGCAGCCCGGTACACCATAAGCAAAAGCAAAAGCACTGCCGTAAACATCATTACCCGTATAGCGACAATAGGTATTATTGTAAGCGCCACGGCCCTCTTTGTGATACTTTCTGTGTTCAGCGGGCTTAAAAATTTCAGCCTTTCCTTTACCAATGCTACTGACCCCGACCTTAAAGCCACAGCACGCCTGGGCAAATCCTTTACGGTTACCCCACAGCAGGAGCAGCAGCTTTCCTCTGTTAAAGGCCTGGCGTCCTACAGCAAAGTTGTTGAGGATCGGGTACTTTTTTATTTTGATGAAAAAGAACAGGTTGCTTTTTTAAAAGGTGTTGACAGTACTTTTACCAACGTTACCAATATTAATAAACATTTAGCTGCCGGCAACTGGCTACAGCCGAAAACCATACAGGCAGTGGCCGGGATTGGCATCTACAATAAGCTTTCGCTGGCGTTGTTAGATGTAAACCGGGCGCTCGAAGTATATGTGCCCAAGCCGGGCAAAGGAGCTATTGACGCCCCTGAAGAGGCATTCAATAAATCACCGCTTGCCGTTGTAGGCGTATATTCTATTAATGATGACGCCGACAGTAAATACGTGTACTGCGACCTCCCCCTGGCGCGGGAATTGCTCCAGTTAAAGCCGGGCCAGGTAACAGCGCTTGAACTTAAATTAGCGCCGGGAGCTAATGAAGATAATGTTCGTAAGGATATTGAAGGCCTTTTCAAAAATAAGGTCACTATAAAGAACCGCGCACAATTAAACGACGCATTGTATAAAATGCTGAATGCCGAAAACCTCGCTGTGTACCTTTTCTGTTCGCTGGTGGTCGTCATGACGCTTTTCTGCCTTGCGGGCGCGCTGATTATGCTGATACTGGACAAAAGGGAAAATATAAAAACCCTTTACAGCCTTGGTGCCCAACAGGACAGCCTAAGGAATATATTCCTGTACCAGGGGATGTTTATAACTGCACTGGGCGCGTTTTTAGGCCTTTTATTGGGCTCGGCTATAATTTACTTACAACAAACCCATGAACTCATAATGATAGTCCCCGGCAAGCTGGCCTACCCTGTTGAATTCAATTTCGCCAATGTACTCATTGTAATAGCTACTATTTTTACACTGGGCTTTATCGCTTCGGGGATTGCAGCAGGGAGGGTAAATGCTTCTTTGTTAGAAAATACTTAAAGACGTTCCTGCCGAAAAAAATTCATTTATATTTGCGCTATAGCTTAAAGCATATGATAGTAGTTGCTGTCCGTATCCGATAAGGACAATTATCTCCGCACTTAAACGTATGGGCATTTATTGCCCCTCATCGCTATTCATTAATCTTTAATCTTAAAAAAATGTCAGAATCCCGACAAAATAAAAGCGCATTTTCTCGCTTAATATCACTATTATCACAATCACTTAAAGGCGAAAATATCGATTTCACCACCGGAAGCATCCGCAGGGCTGTATTGCTGCTGGCCATCCCTATGATGCTCGAAATGATGATGGAATCAATTTTCGCGCTGGTTGACCTGTACTTTGTAGGCCATCTGGAAAACAGCAGCTTTGCCGTGCAGACAGTCGGCCTTACTGAATCGGTGCTTACCATAATTTACTCAATAGCCATAGGCATGAGCATGGCAGCCACTGCTGTAGTGGCACGCCGCATAGGCGAAAAAGACCCTGTTGCCGCCGCAAAGGCCGGTATGCAGGCTATTGTCATTGCCCTGGCGGTAAACCTGGTTATAGCGGTAGCCGGCATTATTTATGCTACCGACATACTGCTTATTATGGGTTCTTCAGAAGAGTCGGCAGTGTTTGGGACACCTTTTACCCAAATTATGATGGGAAGCAGCTTCATTATCATGCTTTTGTTCCTTTTTAACGGGATTTTTCGTGGCGCGGGCAATGCGGCCATCGCCATGAAAAGCCTTTGGATTGCCAATATCTGCAACATCATTTTGTGCCCTGTGTTTATCATGGGTTTGGGGCCAGTACCTGCTTACGGTCTTACCGGAGCAGCCATTGCCACTACTATAGGACGTGGAATAGGAGTTACATACCAGCTGTATAATCTTTTTAACGGAAAGGGTATGCTTAAGGTGGCTGCCTCTTATTTCATACCGCACTGGGAGCAGATGAAGGCGCTGATTAAAATAGCACTCCCCGGCATTTTGCAGTTTGTCATAGCTTCCTGTAGCTGGATATTCCTGGCACAGCTTGTTGCCACTACAGGCGGGGATGAAGGCTCTGCAGGCTACCAGAGCGCTATCCGCATCATGATGTTTTTTATGCTCCCCGCCTGGGGGCTTAGCAACGCAGCAGCTACACTGGCGGGGCAAAACCTCGGTGCAAAACATGTTGACCGGGCGGAAAGGTCTGTTTTTGTGACAGCGAAATATAATGCCATATACATGGGTGCTATTATGGCCATCACGCTGCTTGCCGCCGAACCGCTGATGTGGTTTTTTACCAACAATGCGCACGTGCATGATATTGCGGTGGAAGCCATAAGGATTTTAAGTGCCGGATATGTTTTTTATGGCATAGGCATGGTACTCATCAACGCGTTTAACGGTGCCGGGGACACCAAAACCCCAACATGGGTCAATTTCTTTGGCTTCTGGCTTTTCCAGATACCCCTGGCATACCTGCTGGCAAAGTATTGTGATATGGGGCCAACGGGCGTATTTTTGGCCATACCCATAGCCGAAACAGCCATGACACTCGTCAGTATCATCCTTTTCAGGAGGGGAAGATGGAAAAGGATTGAGGTGTAATTTCAGAATTACTAATCACCAGTGTCCGATAAAACTTTTTTAGGAAAGCGGGATTTTCATTTAAGGATTTCCCGCTTTGTTGTAATTTGGTTTGCAGAACATAAATTACATGAGGATATTCGAGACTTGTTCATTATGATGAAATGTTTACAGCCATCCCATTTATCTCATTAAATTTTTTTTAAAACAGGTTTAAATTAATACTGTTTTTTTCAGTTCGCCCATAAATTGCGACAGGTGGTTTACTTCCACATGGTCCATAACCACAATTTTATACCACTGGTTGTCTTTACTGTGCTTTTGGGGCACCAGGCTGAACCTCCCGGCAATATGTGGCGGTATATGGACTGCCCTAAGGGTAACTATATTCATGTGTGGCTCCCGGAAGTATTCTATCCCCAGGGTGTCGAGTTCGCGGCACAGCCAGTCAGTACGCATAAGCAGGATATTCACTTTCTCTTTCCACCCGTGGGGGCCATAGGTATATAATATGGTCCATACGGCCACAGCATTGTAGCCCGGTCGGCTGCCACACAGGGTGAGGTCCATGCCTTCTACATATTCGGCTTCTTTAGTCAGTACATATTCAATAAAGCCTTTGCGGCATACAAATATACCTGTACCATAAGGAGCCTGCAGCATCTTATGCGCGTCTATGGTTATGGAGTTTATTTCAGGATTCTCGAAGTTCAGTGTGCTTTCCTCATTGCTGAAAGGGTACACAAAACCACCGTATGCGGCATCAACATGCACTTTATATACCATTTCATAACTTTTTAGCAATTTAGTATACACTTCTACGCGATCAACCGAGCCAAACATGGTAGTGCCCATATTTACCATTACTATAAAATAGCGTTTTCCTTTCATGCGAGCCGTCATTATCATTTCTTCCAGCGCCACTTCATCAATATAGCGGCTCTTTTCGTGTACCGGCACTTTTATCCAGTCGGCCATGAGCAGGTTGGCGCCTTTAGCTACGGAATAGTGTGTGTCTTCTGTGGCTATGATGGCTATTTCGCCTGGCTTGGCGCTATATTCATCAATAAAATAGTTACGGTAAATCCATAAAGCCTCAATATTGGCTTCGGTGCCGCCAGGGGCTATGTAGCCGTCAAAGCCTTCAGGTTCGGCCTTAAATATATCAACAGCTATTACATTAAGCACTTCCCGCTCCATCTCCTGTGTGCCTTTAAATGCTTTTTCTGATGTGCCCAGGGTGTGGCAGCCAATATGGTTAGGATTGGCCACAAAAGTTTGAAGTACCGGTGCATCCTTTAGAAAAGGCGCATCATCATAAAACACTTTTCCGTCCAGTTTTGACGCAGGATAACCAAGTGACGCATCATTTGTAAAATCTACGTTCTCCTCAAGTGCCCTCGCCACCCTTTCCTGGCGCTGTTGTTTTGATAATTTGCTCCAATACTTCATAATCCCCTATAATTTTAATGCAAAGTAAAACCATGGGTTGTCATAAAAGTATGATTTATATCACGTCCGAAATTTTAAAATTAATTTCCCTGAATTGTTTTAAATAATGCCAAAAGCGAGTACATTTGCCGAATGATGCTGCAAAAAGGATGATGATGAGCGGCAGATTCTAAGAAAAGTAGATAATTGTTTAGATTATTTAAATTTGGGGGAAAAGCGGCTGTACTATGTGCAGCCGCTTTTATTTATTAATATTGAATTCCCTGTGCCTCTGATTTGTATTTTTTAAAGAATTAATCCATTACCACAACTACCAGTTTGACTGTAATGATATGGTAGTAGCTGGATACCTGAGATACTTTATCAGGGAAATAAAGTTTTAGAGAAGGTCGAGCAACACCGAAGGGTACAGCCCTATGGCAATATTTATAAGTATTGATATAACCGCTACCGCGCCGTACATAATTGGTACCGGCTGTTTTTCGCCTGTAGCATCCTGGGTGTACATGGCCAGTATCAGTTTAAAATAATATCCTATGCTTATGATGGAATTTATGACAGCTACGATAACTATGGCTATGTGGCCCGTATGCAGTACTTCGTTAAAAAGGAAGAACTTGGCAAAGAACCCAGACAATATGGGAATACCACCCATTGACAGTAAGGCACATGTAAGCACGGCAGCCATTAGTGGGTTATTTTTGCCTAAACCATTAAAGTTATGTATTTCCTCATTCCCTTTGTTACCGCACACATATAGCACTACTGCAAAGGCGGCAATACCGGCAATGGCATAAGCAGCCGCATAATAAAACAGTATATCGCCCATGGCAGGGGGATTGAAAAATACCATCAGCATAAAGCCTGCATGGGAGATTCCCGAAAAAGCCAGCATCCGCTTTACATTAGTTTGCTTGAGCGCCGTAAGGTTGCCAATTGTCATTGAAAGGATTGCCACAATGCTTATGATGGTAATGTAGCTTCCCGGTACCTGATAATTCATGCTGCGCATCAGCTTGAAGAAAGCGGCCATTGCGGCTATTTTGGCAAGGGTACTCATAGTGGCAGTAGTAAGTGCCGGCGATCCCTCATAAACATCGGGTGCCCAGAAGTGGAAAGGTACCGCTGCAATTTTAAACAGTAGCCCTACCGTAAGCATTACAATACCAATGAAAAACCATTCTGGTTCATTGCCGGTAATGGCTACATCAAAAATGGCTGAAGTATCGAATGATCCTGTGGCGCCATAAATAAGCGCAATTCCAAATAATAAAATACCTGAAGCAAATGCACCCATCAGGAAATATTTCATACCTGCCTCATTGCTTTTAATGTTTTTTGGCTCGCTGGCTGCCAGCACATAAAGTGCTATAGAAAGTACCTCAATGCCCAGGAAAAACATGGCAAGATTGCCGAATGATACCATGGCTATGGCGCCGGCAAGGAGGAACAGCTTTATAGCAACAAAATCGGAAAGCTTTGCTTTGCGTTCTTTATGGAAATCAGGGCTCAGCGCCACCAGGAATATAGTAAGTACAATGAACAGGCCGCTGAAAGCAACACCGTAAAAGTCGCTTACTACCATGTTATTGTAAAATGCCCTTTTACTTCCCGGCGCCAGTTGTGTTAGTTCGTTATATTCTGCCACATTAAGGCCAAGTACGGCCAAAAGCCCAATAATAGTAACCGGCACAATGGCTTTCCTTAAATTAAAAATTTCAGCTATAAGGCAAATAATCCCTAATCCTGCAATAGCTATTAATGTGTTCATGTTTATCGGGCTAAGTTAAATCGGTTTATACTGGCCAGGATTGTTTCAAGCTCCGGCGTAATAAAGTCAACAATCGGTTTCGGGTAAAGCCCGAAGAACAGGAGCACGGCAATTATGGCAACAAATACCGCACCTTCGCCAAAAGTTACGTCGGCAAATGCCCTGGCATTCTGTTCGCCAAGCATTACCTGCTGGAACATCCTCAGCATATAGAACGCGCCCAGTATAATGGTGGTACCGCCCAGCACGGCAAGCCATATATCAAGCTGGTACAGGCTGTAAAGCAGCTCAAATTCGCCGATAAAGTTAAAGGTACCCGGCAGCGCTACCGATGCCAGCACCAGTATCATGAACATGGACGTGAACTTAGGCGACTGGCTCCGTATGCCGCCCATTTCTTCAATTTTGCCGGTTTCAAACCTCCTTGCTATTATTTCGGCGGCAAAGAAAAGCCCCACTACTACAAACCCGTGGGCTATCATTTGCAGGAAGGCGCCCCTTAGGCCGTCAAGCGTAAGGGTATAGGTACCAGCCGCAATAAGGCCAACGTGTGCAAGAGACGAATAAGCGAAAAGTTTCTTGATATCTTTTTGTTTCAGTGCCAGGACTGAGCCATAAATAACACCCGCTATGCAAAGACCGATGAAAACATTCATAAGCTCTTTGGCAGCTAGTGGCGCTATAGGCAGCTGCCACCTTACAATACTGAATATAGCCATTTTAAGCATGATGCCCGAAAGCAGCATGGTACCTGCCGAAGGAGCTTTTTGGTACACGTTCGCCTGCCATGTGTGGAAGGGTATCACAGGTATTTTAATAGCATAGGCCAGGAAGAACCCCAGCGATACAAAAAGCTGCTCTTTAGGGGTAAGGAAGGCCTTATACAGGTGTACGCTAAGGAATGAACCTGTTTTTTGGTACAGGTATAGGAATGACACCAGCATGAATAGCGAGCCTGCAAACGTATAGATAAAAAACTTTACTACTGCTTTTTTCCTGCTTTCAGAATCTCCGCTGCCCCACACAAGTGCTATAAAATAAATCGGGATAAGGGCCAGTTCCCAAAATATGTAGTATACAAAGCCGTCAACACTTATAAAAGCACCTGCCATGGCAAAAGCCATAAACAGTATAAGCGCATAAAAGCTTTTAGCATTTTTAAAAGTATTGCCTAATGATGAAAATAATATTATTGGTGTAAGTGCCGTGGTGAGCAGCAGCATGGAAAGCGAAAGCCCGTCAGACTGGAAGGCCAGAAATACATTAGGCGACTTGAGCCAATGGAAAATAAAGCTGGTGGCCTCGCCATTGCTGTAGCTTATGGTTACGCCTATGGTAGCAGCAAACGCCGCTATGCTAAACAGCACAGCTGCTTTTGAAGCCCATTTGTTACCGGCAAGATAGGTTACAAGTGCCCCGGCTAATAAAATAATGAGTATAATGGATACATTCATCAGGTATGGATTATTTTGCTAGAAAGATATATACTATTACAGAACACACGCCAACTACAAATGTAAGCAGGTAGAACCCTATACTCCCGTTCTGCAGTGTTTTGCCTTCGGCGCCCAGCATATCGGCTATTTTGCCCAGGCCGTATATTGCTCCTGAAAAAGCTGCTTCCGTAACATTTTTAAAGAACGAGCCTAAGGCATAAATTGGTTTAACAATAATGGCCATATACAGCTCGTCAACATAGAACTTGTTGTAAAGCATACCGGCAAAACCTCTTATTTCATTGTCCTGTGCAGGTACGGCCGATTGTTTTATATATTTAGCGTAAGCAATGCCAATGCCAACCAAAGCGCCTGCAACGGCAATACCCATAAGCATATACGCTGTGCCGTCGAGAGCGTGGTGTGCTGCCGGCGCGGCAATAACAGGCGCAAGATAATGGTTAAGCCAGTTGCTGCCCGGCAGATTAATAACGCCACCTGCCAGTGCAAGGATTGCCAGTACTATAAGCGGGAATGTTATCAGCGCAGGAGATTCGTGCAGGTGGTGTTTCTGCTCTTCTGTACCCCTGAAACTCTTATAAAACGTTAGGTAAAGCAGGCGGAACATATAAAATGCCGTCATGATGGAAGCCAGTGAAGCAATGATCCATAATGCCTTGTTGTGGTGGAAGGCCGTCATTAAGATTTCATCTTTAGAAAAGAAACCTGAGAATGGCGGCAACCCTGATATGGCAAGTGTTGATATGAGGAACGTTATGAAGGTAACCGGCATCGCTTTTTTAAGGCCGCCCATGTTGCGCATGTCCTGCTCTCCGTGTAGCCCATGTATAACAGAGCCAGACCCCAGGAACAGGCAGGCTTTAAAGAAAGCATGCGTAATTACATGGAAAACAGCTATTTCATAAGCACCAAGCCCAAGGGCAAGGAACATAAGCCCCAGCTGTGATACGGTAGAATAAGCCAGTACTTTTTTAATATCATTCTGCACAAGGCCTATTGCGGCAGCTACTAATGATGTTACTGCACCTACTATGGCAATTACATTTTGTATATCAGGTGTAAGGTTAAACAGGAAGTTCATCCTTGTTATCATAAATATACCTGCCGTAACCATGGTAGCCGCGTGTATAAGCGCTGATACAGGGGTAGGCCCGGCCATAGCATCAGGAAGCCATGTATATAAAGGTATTTGCGCGCTTTTACCACAGGCGCCTATAAACAGGCACAGTGTGGCCGCACTTAGCCATACCGCATCAACAGGGGTGCCTGAAGTTATTGTATTTTGTATGGAAGTATAGTCAAGGGAATGAAATAACGAGCCAACAATGAACATCCCGATAAGGAAGCCAAGGTCGCCAATACGGTTCATAATAAATGCTTTCTTGGCGGCATCATTATAATCCTGGTTCTTGTACCAGAACCCAATAAGCAGGTAGGAGCAAAGCCCTACGCCTTCCCAGCCTATGAACATGATAAGCAGGTTGCTGCCCATAACCAGTGTTATCATGAAGAAAACAAAAAGGTTGAGGTAGGCAAAAAATTTGTGCATGTTCTCATCATCATGCATGTAGCTGATAGAGTAGATGTGGATAAGCGTACCTATACCGGTTACGAACATAAGCCACAGCAGCGAAAGCTGGTCAAGCTGGAAGCCGAAGTTAACCCTGAAGTTGATGAGCTCCATCCATTCGAACAGGTTTACCATTACCGGCTGTTTTGTATTGCTTACCTGCAGGAAGAAGTAAAGCGTTGCCGCAAATGAAACAGCAACAGCCACTGAGCCAAGCGTACCTGATGCATTCCTGCCAAGTTTTTTTCCTGTAAAAATGTTGATTAAAAACCCTGCAAACGGGGCCAAGAGTAGTAGTAATGCCAAATTTGTCTCCATCAGGCGTTATCCTTTTAGTTTCTTTAAGTTGTCAATATCAATATTGTTCAGGTTCCTGTATATGGCAACCAGTATGGCCAGGCCTACGGCAACTTCAGCCGCAGCAACTGCCATAGAGAAGAATACAAAAACCTGCCCTTCCGCATCCTGGTGGTAGGTTGAAAAGGCCACCAGCAGCAGGTTTACGGCATTCAGCATTATTTCAATTGACATAAACATAACAATGGCATTCCTTCGGTAAAGTACCCCGAAAATGCCCACACAAAAAAGCAGCGCCGATAAATAAATGTAGTTTTCTATACCTATCTGCTGTAGAATGTTTTCCATATTAACCGTTGATATATTCTTTTTTAGATAATAACACCGCGCCTATCATTGATACCAGCAACAATACTGAAGCAAATTCAAAGGGCACCATATAATCGTTAAGCAAAACCTGCCCCAGTACTTTTATAGACTGGTAATCTTCGCCTGAAGCATAATACCTTGACATTTGCGGTTCCGCCTTTATGAAAGTAGCCAGCAGGACAAGTGCAACAAGGCAGAATGAAACTACTGCCGCAATGCGGGACAGTACTGATTTGTTCTTTTCATCTTCTTTGTTCAGGTTCATGAGCATGATTGTGAAGAGCATCAGGATCATGATGGCTCCCGAGTAAACTATTATATGTACTATGGCCAGGAACTGGGCATTGAACATGAGGTAATGCCCTGCAATGGAAAAAAAGCAAAGCACCAGGTAAATAGCGCTGTGTATCGGGTTTTTGCTAAGGATGGTAAGGAACGCCGTAGCGAGGGTTATGGCCGATAAGATATAGAATAAGGTTGTTATCATATTAATTGGCCGCTTTAGTTTGTGTATTTTTAATTGCCATGTCAAGTGGCATAACCAGTTTGTCTTTGCCGAAGATAAAATCTTCCCTTTTGCCGCTTGATTTTACCATAACTTGTGATTTGGTTAGGTAAATAGCCTGTTTTGGGCATGCTTCTTCACACAGCCCGCAAAAAATGCAGCGCAGCATGTTGATTTCATATACTGAAGCATATTTTTCCTCCCGGTACAGGTGCTTTTCTTCGGGTTTTCTTTCTTCTGCCGTCATGGTAATGGCTTCCGCGGGGCATGAAAGGGCGCAAAGGCCACACGCCGTACAGCGCTCACGGCCCTCTTCATCGCGCATCAGCATGTGCTGGCCGCGGTACACAGGGCTAAGCTCCCTTGTCTGTTCAGGATACTTTATAGTTACCTTTCTTGTAAACAGGTGGCGTATTGTTATAAATAAACCCTTAACAATAGCAACAAGATAGAGGCTTTCCCAAAAGTTCATTTTCTTGTTGGAAACCTCTTTCTTCCTTCCCGATAGTGATATGGTTTCTATTGACATTTTTATTGTATTGTGATTAACCGGTATTTCCGGATATTCCTATTAAGCGTTATCTGCCAGCAGTATTACTACTCCTGTAATTATAATATTTGCAATAGCAAGCGGTATGAGGGTTTTCCATCCCAGGCGCATAAGCTGGTCATAACGAAACCTTGGCACCGTCCAGCGTACCCACATGTAGAAGAATATAAAGAAGCACAGTTTTGCAAACAATACCGCTATACCTATAATATTTGCCGGATTAACCCCCCAGTTAGCCTCCACCCAGTCCATGCCCGGATAATTATACCCGCCAAAATAAAGCACGACGAGTATTGTTGAGGATATGAACATGCTCGCATATTCCGCAAACAGGTAAAAGCCCATTTTCATAGAGGAGTATTCGGTGTGGTAGCCCCCTATTAGCTCGGCCTCACATTCGGCAAGGTCAAAAGGCGTACGGTTGGTTTCGGCAAACGAGCATACCAAAAAAATAAGGAACCCCACGGGCTGGTAAAACACGTTCCAGTCCATACCGTGCTGCTGTGCTGCAATTTCGCGAAGGCTCAGGGTCCCTGTCATCATTAGTAATGCGATGATGGAAAGCCCCATGGCCACTTCATACGATATCATTTGCGATGAAGCACGCATGGCGCTCATCAGCGAAAATTTGTTATTGGAAGCCCAGCCGCCAATCATAATGCCATATACACTTACCGAAAGTACCCCAAATACATAAAGTAGGGCTACATCAATATCGGTAGCCTGTAATATTACAGTCCTGCCGAAAATTTCCAGCCTGTCCCCCCATGGTATCACAGCGCTTGTCATAAGCGCCATACTCATGGATATGGCAGGGCCTACCACAAAAAGGAATTTGTTTGGTGTGTTCGGGAAAAATTCTTCTTTTGCAAAAAGTTTGAGCCCATCGGCAAGGGGCTGTAAAATACCCCCTTTACCGGCACGGTTGGGGCCTATACGGTCCTGCAGCCATGCGGCGATCTTGCGTTCGGCCAGTGTTGAGTACATAGCCATGAGCATTGTAATAGCAAATACCGCTACAATGAATATACCTTTTTCAATTATTAATGCCTGGTCCATCAGATGTTTCCTTCTTTAAAGATTTCTTCTTCTTCTTTTTTTAGCGGAACAGCTTTCATGCTTATTTTTTTACGGTCCTGTTCACGGCCCAGCAGTATCTGCTTTTCTGTTTCCAGGGTAACCTTTTCTATTTTTCGGGTATAGTTGTTCTGGTTGATTACAGAATCTTTCTCAAACTTCCTTGGCCCTTCTATTACCCAGTCTTCCACTTTTTTATGTTCAAAACGGCACTCGTTGCAAATAAAATCTTCGACCTCATGGTATTCGTCCTTGCGTGCCGTAACCCTTTGAATCTCGTTACCAAACATCCATAGCGTAGTTTTTCCGCAGCATTTATCACAGTCACGGTGTGCGTTATAAGGCTTGTTAAACCACACCCTCTGCTTAAAGCGGAAAGTTTTATCCGTTAGGGCGCCTACCGGGCATACATCAATCATATTTCCGGAAAATTCGTTATTTATTGCTTCTGAAATATAAGTTGATATTTGCGAGTGGTCGCCACGGTTGAGTACACCATGTACCCTGCCGTCGGTGAGCTGGTCGGCAACCATCACGCAGCGGTAGCACAGGATGCAGCGGTTCATGTGTAGCTGTATCTTATCACCTATATTTTCAGGCTCGTATGTTCTTTTTTCTTCGATAAACCTTGTGTTGGCGCTACCATGCTTAAAGCTCAGGTTCTGCAGGTCGCACTCACCGGCCTGGTCACAAATAGGGCAGTCCAGCGGGTGGTTTATCAGAAGGAATTCGGTTACTGATTTACGTGCATCAATAACCCTTTCTGAGGTAATACTTTTTACCTCCATGCCATCCATAACACCGGTAACGCATGAGGCTACCAACTTAGGCATAGGGGTAGGGTTGGCATCACTTCCTTTAGAAACCTCTACAAGGCAGCAACGGCATTTGCCCCCGCTCCCTTTTAGTTTCGAATAGTAGCACATTGCCGGCGGAACCGATTCTCCGCCTATCATTCGCGCAGCCTGCAGGATAGTTGTCCCCGGTTCTACGTGTATTTCCTGGCCGTCTATTGTTACTTTCATTTTATCTTGGTTTGAAAGTTGAAAGTTTTAATGTTATAAAGTTGTGAATCAACGTCATCAACTTTTCCAACTTTCTACTTTATAACTTTTAACTATTATATTACTTCCTGTTTTGCCACCAGGTGCTTTACCTTTTCAAACGGCTCAGCTACAAAATGGTCTTTATTCTTAATCTTTTCAGGGAAACGAACGTGGTACTCAAACTCGTCCCTGAAGTGGCGTATAGCTGCTGCTACCGGCCATGCTGCCGCATCACCAAGTGGGCATATAGTGTTTCCTTCAATTTTGCGCTGTATGTCCCAAAGCAGCTCAATATCCTCTTCACGGCCATGGCCATTTTCTATGCGGTGCAATACTTTCTCCAGCCATCCGGTACCTTCACGGCAGGGTGAACACTGCCCGCAGCTTTCGTGGTGGTAGAACCTTGAAAAGTTCCAGGTATTGCGTACTATACAGGTAGTATCATTATATACTATAAATCCGCCCGAACCCAGCATGGAACCTGTAGCAAATCCTCCTTCACTTAATGACTCGTAGGTCATAAGGCGGTCATTGCCTTCAGCGGTTTTAAATATCAGGTTGGCCGGGAGGATTGGCACCGAAGAACCTCCGGGGACTAATGCTTTTAAAGGCCTGTCGTCCATCATACCGCCAAGGTACTCGTCAGAGTTCATGAACTCATCAACGCTCAATCCCAGCTCTATTTCATATACTCCCGGGTTTTTACAATGCCCCGACGCAGATATCAGTTTTGTTCCTGTAGAGCGGCCAATACCTATTTTAGCGTACTCGGCACCAGTGTTGTTTACAATCCACGGCACCGCGGCAATAGATTCCACATTATTTACTACAGTTGGGTTGGCCCATAACCCGCTCACGGCAGGGAATGGCGGCTTTATTCTCGGGTTGCCGCGCTTTCCTTCCAGTGATTCAATCAATGCAGTTTCCTCACCGCATATGTATGCTCCGGCACCGCAGTGAACGTACAGGTCGAGGTCATAACCCGTACCCAGTATGTTTTTTCCGAGCCAGCCCGCAGCATAAGCTTCTTTAATAGCTGTTTCCAGGATGCGGAACACCCACATATACTCACCACGAATGTAGATGTATGACAGGTTACAGCCCAGCGCATAGCTCGAAGTGATCATCCCTTCTATAAGCAGGTGCGGGATGTACTCCATAAGGTAGCGGTCCTTGAATGTACCCGGCTCCGATTCGTCAGCATTGCAAACCAGGTGCCTTGGCTTACCGGATTTTTTGTCGATAAAGCTCCATTTCATTCCGGTAGGGAAACCTGCGCCACCACGACCGCGAAGGCCTGATGTTTTTACTTCTTCCACCACCTCGTCCGGTGTCATGCTTTTCAGCGCTTTCTCTACCGAGCGATACCCGCCATGCTGGCGGTACACTTCATAGGTTTTGATACCCGGTACGTTTGCGTGCTCTAATAATATCTTTTGTCCCATTGTTATTCAGTAATGGCCTGTTTGTGTAAATCCACTTTTCCTGCCCTGCAATCTTCAATTATTGCATCTATTTTTTCTTTGGTCAGGTGTTCTTTATAATAATCGCCCAGCTGCATCATTGGGGCATAGCCACAGGCACCAAGGCATTCAACACCTACCACCCGGAACATGCCGTCGGGCGTTACTTCGCCTTCCTTTACGCCCAGCTTAGTGCAGGTATATTCCATCAGGTCTTCGGCTCCGCGTACGGCACAGCATGAAGTCCGGCAAAATTCAAACATATACTTGCCTATAGGCTGCTGGTTGAACATGGTGTAAAATGTTACCACTTCGTACACCTCAATAGGCTGTATTCCCAGTATCTCTGCCACCCGGTCCTGCAGCTCTACGCTCAGCCAGTTGTCATGGGCGTCCTGCACCTCATGCAAAACAGGCAGCAGCGCTGATTTTTTCTTATCTTCAGGATAATGGCTCAACAGTTCATTGATCCTGGCCGTCAGCCTTTCATCAATGTTTATTACCTGTTTTATGTTTGAAACTTCCATAATAATTAAGCATCTAATTCGCCTGCGATAACATTCAGGCTTGATAATGTTGCAATAGCATCCGAAAGCATCTGGCCTCTTACCATGTCGTTAAACGCCTGGTAATAAATAAAGCATGGCCTTCGGAAATGGAGCCTGTAAGGTGTGCGGCTGCCATCGGTTATAAGGTAAAAGCCAAGTTCGCCGTTACCGCCTTCAACCGCGTGGTACACTTCGGTTTTTGGCACAGGAACTTCACCCATTACAATTTTAAAGTGGTAAATAAGCGCCTCCATGTTATTGTATACCTCTTCTTTAGGCGGGAGGTAATAATCAGGTACATTGGCATGGAAAGGCCCTTCAGGCATTTTATCAACCGCCTGGCGTATTATTTTCAGGCTCTCCCAAACTTCGGCATTACGTACGCAAAAACGGTCATAGGTGTCGCCTGATTTTCCTACCGGCACATCAAACTCAAAATCTTCGTAAGAGCTGTAAGGCTTCATTACGCGAATGTCATAATCTATACCTGCCGCACGTAGGTTTGGCCCTGTAAAGCCATAGCTCATCGCTTTTTCGGCTGATATAGGCCCTACATCAATAGTACGGTCCATAAATATCCTGTTTCGTGTAAGCAGGCTTTCAAACTCGCCCCAAATTTTAGGGAACTCATCAAGGAATTCATTTATTTTACGGAAGGCAGCAGGGCTCCAGTCCCTCTCAAAACCGCCTATGCGCCCCATATTGGTTGTTAAGCGCGCACCGCATATCTCCTCATATATTTCGTAAATCTTTTCGCGGTACTGGAACACGTAAAGGAAACCTGTAAGCGCACCGGTATCAACACCAAGTACTGAATTACAGATAATATGGTCGGCAATACGGGCAAGTTCCATAATAATGACCCTCATGTACTGCACCCTTTTCGGCACTTCAATATCAAGCGCTTTTTCAAGGGTCATCCACCAGCCCATGTTGTTAATGGGGGCAGAGCAGTAGTTCATCCTGTCGGTAAGCGGAGTTATCTGGTAAAACGGCCTGTTCTCAGCTATTTTTTCAAAAGCGCGGTGTATATAGCCTACAGTGCCTTCGCCATCCAGTATGCGCTCGCCATCCATAAGCAGGATGTTCTGGAAGATACCGTGTGTGGCAGGGTGTGTAGGCCCTAAGTTGAGTATCGATAATTCGCTGCCGTCTTCATTCTGCCGCTGCTCAATCATCTTGGCATATCGATGCTCCGGTGGTAATAACAGGTCTGACATTTTATATAAAAATTATTCCTGGTTAATTTGTGTTGCATTATCAGTTACACGGCCAAAAAACCGGTCGTCTTTATCAGTACGGCCGCCATCTTCCATCGGGAATTCCTTCCTTAGCGGGAAAGATACCATCTCATCCATGTTGAGTATCCTTTTCAGCTGGGGATGGCCTTTAAATATTATACCGTAAAAGTCATACGTTTCGCGTTCCTGCCAGTTAGCACCAAGGAACAGGCCGGTCACCGTGTCTATTTCAGGGTTTTCGCCGTTAAGGAAACACTTAAAACGTATGCGTATGTTATCGAACCAGTTGTGCATGTGGTACACTACGGCGAACTGCCTTTCGGGCTGTTCATCGGGATAATGCACGCCGCATACATCAGTAAGGAAGTTAAAGCGCAGTGCCGGGTCTTCTTTAAGGAAACGCATTACCTCATTGTTGGCCTCAGGGGCAACTTCAAATGAAAAGATGTCTTTTACTTGGGTAAATCCGGTTACTTTATCACCAAACTTACTTTCAAGCTTTTCCTGTATAACTGATGTTTTTAATGCCATTTTTACTTTTAAGAAATATTATAAGAAGCCAGTAGTTCCTGGTATTCAGGCGAGCTTCTCCTTCTAACGGATTCTGATTTTACAAGTTCCTGGAGCCTCATGATGCCATCAAGTATCTGTTCCGGCCTTGGCGGGCAGCCCGGCACGTAAATATCTACAGGAATAACCTTGTCTATACCCTGCAGCACCGAGTAGGTGTCAAAAATACCGCCTGAAGACGCGCAGGCACCCACGGCTATAACCCAGCGGGGCTCGCTCATCTGCTCATATACCTGGCGAAGGATAGGCGCCATTTTTTTGGCGATAGTACCCATAACCAGCAGCATATCGGCCTGGCGAGGCGAAAAGCTCATACGTTCTGAACCGAAACGGGCCACATCATAGTGAGAGGCCATAGTAGCCATAAACTCTATACCACAACAAGAGGTTGCAAAAGGCAGCGGCCAAAGTGAATTGGCACGTGCAAGGCCAACAACTGTATCAAGCTTGGTGGCAAAAAAGCCCTGTCCCTCAATCCCTTCAGGGGTGTCAACCATTTTTATATCTGATGAAGTACTCATAGTAACTTTATTTTATGATTATCAGGCATATACTTCAAAAAGCATACCTAACAAGCTTGTTTATTCCCACTCAAGCCCTTTTTTCTTCATTACGTAGAAAAACCCTACCACAAGCAGCAGCATAAATATACCCATCTTCAGTAAGCCTTCAAAACCCATTTCCCGGAAATTAACCGCCCATGGGTACATGAAGATAACTTCCACATCAAACAATACAAATAATATGGCTACCAGGAAATATTTTACTGAAAAGGGAATCCGAGCATTTCCTATTGATTCAATACCACATTCAAAGTTTTTATCCTTATTTACTGATTTCCTTTTTGGCCCCAGTATGTTGGATATGGCTATAGTGCCGGCAACAAATCCCACGGCAAGCACAAGCTGCATTAATATCGGGAAATAATCCACCTGATTAGTTTGCATAAATAGCTTATTTTATTATAAACAATTCACAAATATAGGGTGTCAAATCCAAACTATATCAACGTTTTTAAGGCGTTACTCAGTATTTAATCTAATTTTTATTAATTCTAAATAAAGCTTTTTTGCGCATATCTTGGCATTAAATCTAAAATATTGTTTTTTGTTTAACAATATTTAAAAATGATTAAACTTTTTTAAACAAAACTTAAAATTTAACTCAAATTCATAAATTAAAAAGCCACCTTCAAAGGTGGCTTGATGTAATAGGTAATCTGATACTTTATATGTATTAGCTTAGTGCTGCCACATGGGCTGCGACTTTACCTTTCCTGCCGTCTTCTTCTTCGTAACTAACTTTATCGCCTTCCCGGATTTCTGTTCCGTTCAAGCCGGTTGCGTGCACGAAAATGTCTTTACCTGTTTCGTCGTCAGTAATAAATCCATAACCTTTGGATTCATTAAAAAATTTTACTTTGCCTGTTCGCATTATGTAATGAAAAAAATTAATAATGCGTAAAGGTAAACTTTATTATGACACTTACAACTCCTGTGTTAAAAAAGTTTAAAAAATAATTGATTTTCAGCGTGTTCGGTAAGCACGGAATTATTTTAGCTTTATATGCAGTTCGTCCAGCTGCGCATGATCTATAGCAGAAGGCGCATCAATCATGACATCACGGCCAGAGTTATTTTTAGGGAAAGCTATAAAATCCCTGATGGTTTCCTGCCCGCCCAGTATGGCTACAAGCCTGTCGAAACCAAAGGCTAAGCCCCCGTGTGGCGGCGCGCCATATTGAAACGCATCCATCAGGAAGCCGAACTGGGCTTTTGCCTGCTCATCAGTAAAGCCAAGATATTTAAACATAAGCTGCTGTGTGGCCTTATCATGTATCCGTATAGATCCGCCGCCAATTTCGTTGCCGTTAAGCACCAGGTCATAAGCATTGGCGCGCACGGCAGCAGGATTTGTTTCTAAAAGCGCTATATCTTCCGGCTTTGGCGATGTAAAAGGGTGGTGCATGGCGTGGAAACGGCCGCTTTCTTCATCCCATTCCAGCAGCGGGAAATCAAGTACCCAAAGCGGTGCAAACTCTTCAGGATTACGTAAGCCAAGTCGTGTGGCCAGTTCCATACGCAATACGCTGAGGCGTGTACGCGTTTTATGAGCATCTCCGGATAATACCAGGATCAGGTCACCGGGTTTTGCCCCTGTTATTTCAGCCCACTTCAGCAGGTCTGCCTGGTCATAAAATTTATCTACGGATGATTTTAAAGAACCATCAGCTTCATATTTTGCATATACCATGCCGCTCGCACCTACCTGCGGGCGTTTTACCCACTCTATAAGCTCATCAATCTGTTTTCTTGTGTATGAAGCGCCTCCCGGAACAGCGATACCTACAACCAATTCTGAATTATTGAATACGGCGAAATCTTTATGCTGCGCCACCTCATTCAGTTCGCCAAATTCCATCCCGAAGCGGATGTCCGGCTTGTCGTTGCCGTATCTCCTCATGGCTTCATCATACGTCATGCGGGGGAAAGGCCCGGTTTCAACACCTTTTAGTTCTTTTAGCAAGTGGCTGGCAAGGCCTTCAAAAGTATTCAGTATATGTTCCTGCTCCACAAAAGCCATTTCGCAGTCTATCTGCGTAAATTCTGGCTGCCGGTCTGCACGCAGGTCTTCGTCACGAAAACATTTTACAATCTGGAAATACTTGTCCATACCGCCCACCATAAGCAGCTGCTTAAAGGTTTGCGGCGATTGCGGCAGGGCATAGAACTGGCCTTCGTTCATGCGGGATGGCACCACGAAGTCACGGGCGCCCTCTGGTGTTGATTTTATAAGCACAGGGGTTTCTATTTCAATGAATCCCTGTGCTGAAAGATAATTCCGCACTTCCATGGCTACCTTGTGGCGGAACAGCAGGCTGTTCTTCACCGGATTACGGCGTATATCCAGGTAGCGGTATTTCATCCGGATGTCTTCGCCGCCATCAGTGTCATCTTCAATAGTAAAAGGAGGGGTTAGCGCGGTATTAAGTACCGTAAGCCCGGAAACCAGTATTTCAATATCACCGGTAGGCATGGCAGGGTTTTTAGACTCGCGTTCTATAACCGTGCCCTTAACCTGTATAACAAATTCGCGGCCAAGGGTTGCGGCAAGTTCAAAAACGGTTTTGTCAGTACGGCTTTCATCAAATATAAGTTGTGTGATACCATAGCGGTCCCTAAGGTCAACCCATATAAGAAAACCTTTGTTTCGCGTTTTTTGTACCCATCCGGCAAGTGTGACTTCCTGGTTGATATTGGCGGCGCTGAGTTCCCCGCAGTTGTGGCTTCTGTACATACTATATTTTTAAGAAGTGCAAATTTAATAACAATTGGCAATTCTGACAGAGTAAATGGCCGATTTTTGTGGTCTTACTCTTTTATTGCAACAATTTAAACCAATAAAAACCGGACTGCAAAAAGGTATAATTTGGATGTTTTATAAATTTATGGAAAAATTGCAACCCCAATTATTCCTCTTGTTTAACTTGCCGGAATTTTACAGACTGTACTTTGCGGGCAAATTATTTTTTGGTATTATAAATGCCATTGAAAATTCAATAATATATGCCGTTCTAGCAAATTACTCCTAAATATTGTGGTTGAAATATCGGTTGTGCGTACCTGCTCAAAATTCTTTTCGTTTCCTATGTTTTTAATTAGGAAGTTAGCTTCCCATTTTTTACTCTCAGGGCGATAGCTTATGGCAGTATCTAAAAACAAAAAGTTGTTTTGTACTTTTAAATCGGGAACATAATAATGAAGTGGTTTAAACTTATTTGTTAAATAAAAAAGGGTTGA
>NZ_NOXV01000224.1 GCF_002251835.1 Flavobacterium cyanobacteriorum | reverse complement strand
AAAAGTGCTTGTAGTGAAAAGGACAGGCACAGATGTTAACATAAAAGAAGGGCGCGACCAGTGGCTGCAGCCACTTCTTGATGATGCCATACCCAATAATGTTGCCGAAATCATGGATGCCGAAGACCCGCTGTTCGTATTATACACATCAGGTTCTACCGGAAAGCCGAAAGGCATGCTGCATACCACTGCAGGATACATGGTGCACACCGCTTATACGTTTAAAAATATTTTTGCTTATGAAGAAAATGATATTTTTTGGTGTACAGCAGATATAGGATGGATAACAGGGCACTCATACATTGTATACGGGCCGTTGCTCAATGGCGCCACAACTGTAATTTTCGAAGGGGTACCAACGTATCCTGAGCCGGACCGTTTTTGGCAGGTTATCGATAAACATAAAATTACACAATTTTATACAGCACCCACAGCTATCAGGTCGCTTGCAAAAGAAAAACTGGAGTGGGTTGATAAACATGACCTGTCATCGCTTAAAGTCATAGGGTCGGTAGGTGAGCCTATCAACGAAGAAGCCTGGCATTGGTATAATGACCATGTAGGCAAGAAAAAGTCCCCGGTTGTAGATACCTGGTGGCAAACCGAAACCGGAGGCATCATGATATCGCCCATACCTTTCGTAACACCTACAAAGCCCACGTATGCTACACTGCCGCTCCCCGGCATACAGCCCGTACTCATGGACGAAAAACGTAATGAAATAGAAGACAACCAAGTGGTAGGCAGCCTGTGCATTAAGTTTCCCTGGCCCGGAATGGCACGTACTATCTGGGGAGACCACCAAAGGTTTAAGGAAACCTATTTTTCAACCTTTCCCGGAAAATATTTTACAGGAGATGGTGCTCTGAGGGACGAAGTAGGATACTACCGCATCACGGGCCGTGTTGACGATGTAGTCATTGTATCAGGCCACAACCTGGGTACAGCGCCTATTGAAGACGCGATAAACGAGCATCCTTCAGTAGCCGAATCAGCCATCGTAGGTTATCCGCACGATATAAAAGGTAACGCGCTTTATGGCTATATAACATTGAAAGAATCAGGAGAATGGCGCGACAGGGAAAACCTGAAGCGCGAAATAAATGAACATATTTCCAGCCACATTGGCCCTATAGCAAAACTGGATAAGATACAGTTCGTATCAGGCCTGCCAAAAACACGCTCAGGCAAGATCATGCGGAGAATATTGCGCAAGATAGCAGAAGGAGATTTTTCAAATTTTGGTGATACTTCTACACTGCTGAATCCTGAAATTGTAGATGAAATTAAAAATGAAAGGGTCTGATACATGTTAACCTGAAAGCGGCTTTGGAAGCCGCTTTTTTTTTGTGCTTGTGACAACACTATTATTATAAGTATTTATCTATATTAGCATGTATGGATAGTACCGATGTTATTATTATTGGCGGAGGCCTTGCAGGGCTTGTATGTGGCATCCATTTAGCAAAGGCTGGCATACCCGTAACTTTATTTGAAAAAGCGCCGTACCCAAGGCATAAAGTGTGTGGCGAATACATCAGTAATGAAGTGTTGCCTTACCTGGAATGGCTGGGTATTGATTTATGTAAGCTGAACCCTGTTAGCATAAACAGATTTGAATTTTCCTCAGTAAGCGGTAAAATGGTTAAAGCAGTTTTGCCTCTAGGTGGCGTTGGTATAAGCCGGTATGCACTGGATTATTACCTGTATCAGAAAGCTGTGGAAGCAGGGTGCAGCGTTTCCGGAACTAATATAACCGGAATAATTCATAAAAACAGCCTTTTTGACGTAGTGGCTTCCGAAAAAACCTATCCGGCAAAAATTGTTATTGGCGCCTACGGAAAACGCTCCGTATTGGACAAGGGCCGGGATTTTTTTCATAAAAAATCGCCCTGGCTGGCTGTTAAGGCACATTATAAAGGTGTTTTCCCGGACGATACCGTAGCATTGCACAATTTTGAAGGCGGGTACTGTGGGGTGTCAAAAGTTGAAGGCGATGTAATCAATATTTGCTACCTTGCGGATTATAGAACCTTTAAAAAATACCGGAATACCATTCAATACCAGGAAGAAGTACTCTGGCGCAACAGGCATCTAAAAAAAATTTTTGAAAACAGTACCATGCTCTTTGAAAAACCCTTGGTTATAAGCCAGATATCTTTTGAAAAAAAAGAGCCTGTAGAAAACCATATACTCATGGCAGGCGATACTGCCGGGCTGATACACCCGCTTTGCGGCAACGGCATGGCCATGGCCATTAGCAGTGCAAAAATAGCCGCAGAAGCTGTACTGGCGTATCTTTCCCAAGGTATAACCAGGGAAGAAATGGAGCAAAGATACCGCAGGGAATGGAACTATAATTTTGCCTCAAGGCTCAGGGCCGGAAGGTTGCTGGTAAAAGTACTGCAAAACAAGCCCCTTACAGAGTATGCTTCGGGATTAATCGCGTCTTTCCCATCAGTCCTGCCGGCAATCATTAAGCAAACACATGGAAAAACAATTACTATAACGCCATAATTAATATGGATACCCGATACAGGACAGAGGAAAACGAGATAATGGATGACTTTGCGCTTGAAGGCGAGGAACTGCGGCAGGCCCTGGACAATATTGCCCACATCAACAGGTTGCTTGGTGGCAACAGCGTGACGCTGCAGGCAATAAAAAAACTCCTGAAAAAAGCGGATATAGATAAAGTAATATCCATTGTTGATGTAGGTTGCGGTAACGGCGATATGCTTCGTATGCTGGCAGGCTTCGGTAAAAAAACAGGGGTACAGTTCCGCCTCACGGGCATTGATGCCAACAGGTTTACCATTAATTATGCTACACAATTATCTTCTGCCCATAGCAATATTTCTTATAAATGCCTTGATGTTTTTTCGCCCGAATTTCGGCAGGAAAATTATGATATAGTACTCTGTACGCTGACACTCCATCATTTCAAGGATGATCAGGTTCTGAAAATTATTTCTATCTTTAGTGAAAATGCGCGGATAGGTGTTGTTATCAACGATTTACACCGTAGCCGCATAGCTTACAGCCTGTTCCGCATAATAGCGTTTGTTTTTAATATGAATGCTATGGCACGGGAAGACGGGCTTACTTCCATACTCCGCGGTTTTACAAAGAAGGAGTTACAGAAGTTCGCCGTCAGGCTAAGCTTAAAGGACAGTACCATCCGCTGGAAATGGGCATTCCGCTACCAGTGGATAATTTCAAATATATGAGCGTAAAAATTATAACTGCTGCTAAGCAGCTGCCTGCATATTCCCGTGATACCAAAGATATCCTGCCATTCCTTGATGTGTGGCTTCACGGCCAGGAGGGGCGGTTTATTAAAAAAGTAAAGAAAATTTTTGAAGGTGCCGCCGTGGATACACGATATGCCATAATGGAGCCGGAAGAGGTTTTCAGGGCGGCTTCATTTGAGGAAAAGAATGATGTTTATATCAGGGAAATTACAGTGCTTGGCGAAAAAGTTCTTAAAAAAGCCCTGGAAAAAGCAGATTGGGACGCAGGCAGCCTTGATTATATTATTACGGTGAGTTGTACCGGGATTATGATACCGTCGCTTGATGCTTACCTTATCAACCGTATGAAGCTGAAGCAGGACATAGTGCGGCTTCCGGTCACCGAAATGGGCTGTGTGGCGGGGATTTCGGCTATAATATATGCGTATAATTTCCTGAGGGCTCAACCGGGTAAAAGGGCAGCGGTTATTGCTGTTGAAGCGCCCACGGCAACCTTTCAGCTGGATGACTTTTCTATGGCAAATATAGTCAGTGCAGCCATTTTTGGCGATGGCGCCGCCTGCTGCCTGCTGTCTTCATATGAAGAAGACAAAGGCCCGGTAATACTGGACGAACAGATGTATCATTTTTATGATGCCGAACACATGATGGGGTTCAGGCTTACTAACAACGGGCTGAAGATGGTACTTGATATTGAAGTGCCGGAGACCATAGCATCTCATTTTGAAGAAATAATACATCCTTTTTTGCAAAGGAGTGGCTTAAAAATAAATGACATTAACCATCTCATTTTTCACCCGGGAGGAAAGAAAATAGTACAAACTGTTGAAGATTTATTTTCAGGACTGGGTAAAAATATTGATGATACAAAAGAAATACTGCGTAGCTACGGCAACATGTCCAGCGCTACAGTGCTTTATGTGCTAGAACGTATAATGGACAGGAATCCGGAACCCGGCGAACGTGGCCTTATGTTGAGCTTTGGCCCCGGATTTACAGCCCAAAGGGTTTTAATACAATGGTAAAAGAATTTAAAAATACAGGATACTGGGCTGTTATTCTTGGCGGCAGCAGCGGCCTGGGGCTGGCATCTGCAAAAAAACTGGCCGCTCACGGCATGAATATCATTATTGTCCATCGCAATCCACGCGTGGAAATGGAAGCCATTGAAGCAGAATTTGAAGCTATAAGGTCTTATGATGTTGATTTTATGGCATTCAATACGGATGCACTAAATGCTGAAAAGCGCGGTGAAATCATATCAGGAATTAAAAATATAACCGGCGATGGTGCTGTCAGGTGCCTGTTGCACAGCATTGCAAAGGGAAACCTGAAGGCTATGGCAGGTGATGATGCATTGCAAAACACTGATCTGCAAATTACCCTTAACGCGATGGCTTTTAGCCTGTATGACTGGGTGAAGGTATTAGTGGACGAGAACCTTTTTGCTAAAGACGCTCGTATAATTTCCTTTACCAGCGAAGGCAGCAGCAGGGCATGGCAGCATTATGCAGCAGTATCAGCGGCCAAAGCAGCGCTGGAAGCTATTACAAGGAATATAGCACTTGAATTTGCACCTTTTGGCTTACGGGCTAATTGTATTATGGCTGGCGTAACAGATACACCATCGCTCAGGATGATACCGGGCCATGATGAACTCGCAGCGTATGCCATAAAGCGGAATCCCTTCAAGATGCTTACAAAACCTGAAGATGTAGCCAACGCGGTTTACCTGCTCTGCAAAGAGGAGGCTGCCTGGATAACGGGCGCTGTTATACCAGTCAACGGCGGAGAACATTTGCAATAATATGAAAACGGAAGATATAAAAGCCCTCTTGCCTTATGCTGATCCTTTTCTGTTTGTGGATGAAATTTTGCATATTGACGAAAACAGGGTAAAAGGTACATATACTTTTAATGCGGAATCCGGTTTTTACAAAGGACATTTCAAAGGCAATCCGGTTACCCCCGGGGTGTTATTAATAGAGGCTATGGCTCAGATAGGGTTGGTGTGCCTTGGTATTTATATTTTAAATAAAAACTTTAATAAAAAATACACAATAGCTTTAACATCAACAGAATGTGATTTTATTAAACCTGTTTATCCAGGTGAAAAAGTCACCGTTGTCTCTGAAAAGATGTATTTTCGTTTCGGAAAACTGAAATGTAAAACTATAATGACTAATGAAGCAGGTGAAGAAGTATGCCGAGGCACTATTGCCGGAATGATAACATAAAATACCATGGATAGGAGAGTAGTAATTACGGGGCTTGGCGTTGTTGCCCCAAATGGAGTAGGCGTCCCTGCATTTACTAATGCAGTAAAAATGGGTATATCCGGAATTAGCCATGACCGCCAGCTCCAGGATTTACAATTCTCGTGCCAGATCGCAGGCAAACCCGAAATCACAGAAAACATGAAACTATCATATTTTTCTGAGTTGGAACTTCGTGGCTTTAACAGCACTGGCATACTTTACGGCGTCATAGCAGGCCTTGAGGCCTGGGCTGATGCAAAACTTCCAAGCAATGGGCCTGAGCCTGATTGGGATACGGGTATTCTATTTGGTTCGGGCACATCGGGTGTTGATAAATTTCGAGAGAGTATTTATAAAATTGATGACTTGCAAACGCGCAGGCTGGGCAGTAATGTTGTAGCGCAAACCATGAACAGCGGCATAAGCGCTTACCTGGGAGGCAAACTCGGGGCCGGAAACCAGGTTACAACTAATTCTTCTGCTTGTGTTACCGGTACCGAGAGTATCCTGATGGCTTTTGACCGGATAAGGAGCGGGCAGGCAAAGCGAATGCTGGCCGGCAGTACCGGTGAAAGTGGCCCTTACATTTGGGCAGGTTTTGATGCTATGCGCGTCTGTACCTTCAGGCACAATGACACTCCTGAAAAAGGTTCCCGCCCTATGAGCGCCTCGGCTTCAGGTTTTGTTCCGGGAAGTGGCGCCGGGGCAATGGTACTGGAAGACCTTGAGAGCGCCATACAAAGAGACGCGCCAATTTATGCAGAAGTGTTGGGCGGTAACGTAAATTCCGGGGGGCAAAGGGGAGAGGGTACCATGACGGCGCCCAACAGTGCCGCCGTACAACGCTGCATTACAGAAGCTTTAAAAAAGGCAGGTGTTAAAGGTAAAGACATTGATGCCATTAACGGGCACCTTACCGCTACCAGCAAAGACAGCTTAGAAATAGAGAACTGGGCTGAAGCCCTTGACAGGAGGGAGGCTGACTTCCCTTACATCAATTCGCTTAAATCAATGACAGGGCACTGCCTTAGCGGCGCGGGTAGTATCGAATGCGTGGCATCGGTACTGCAGCTGTATGATGGCTTCATTTTCCCTAATATTAATTGCGAAGACCTTCACCCCGAAATAGCTTCTGTAATTAACCCTTCATGTGTCCCTTCAGGGCTGATTATAAAAAATATAAATCTATTAGCGAAGGCCAGTTTTGGTTTTGGCGATGTAAATGCCTGCATCATCTTTAAAAAATATAAAAATTAATGCCATGATGAATAAAGAACAACTTATCGGGAAACTGAAAATTATAGTAAAGCCATATACCAATAACCCGGAAGCCTATGAAAATATGGACGAGGGTACCGGCTTTATAGACGACCTCAGGATTAATTCGGCAAATTTGGTTGATATCATCCTGGATATTGAGGAAACTTTTGATATAACTATTGATAATGATGATATGGAACGTATGCTGGATGTAAAAGCGGCTATTGAAATTATAGAAGCAAAGCTGGCAGGAAAATGATAGGCAATGATGTTGTCGATATTGAGCAGGCGAGGCTGGAAAGTGACTGGCGGCGCAGGGGCTTCCTTGAAAAGTTGTTTACATACTCAGAGCGTGAAGCTATTACATTACATCCGGAACCCGAGACAATGGTATGGCTGTTCTGGAGTATGAAAGAAGCCGTTTACAAAATCTGGAACAGGCAAACGCTGAAGGCGTCTTATATCCCACATCTGCTTGAATGCCGTATTGATACTTTTGACAAAAACAGTGTTACGGGTTGCGTAGAGTATAAAAAAGCAATCTTCTATACCCAAACCATGATTAAGGGTAACATCATAAAAAGCCTTGCGGCAGATGACCTTCTGGAACTGGCCCACATAAAAGAAATAGCACCTGACATAATTTATAAAGACAGTGACGGCCTGCCTTACATATATGATTCCGGTTCAAAAATTCCTGTATCAGTAAGTCACCACGGGAGGATTACGCAAGTGGTAAGGCTTTAAATTTCGAGTTTCCTTTTGAGCTTAAGGAAAAGAAGTGCCGTAATGTAAACATTTCCCGAGACGGTATGCCGGTCATTTTTACGTACTTTCAGCGCCTCACAAAGCTCGTCCAGTGTAGCATGTGTATCATCTGAAAATCCTTTCCATCTCTGGTAAAGTGCATTGGTATCCATCAGCGGGTTTTTTATCCTGCCAAGCCCAAGCCTTTTAAGTGCCTGGTTCACCATTTCCACATCCAGGTTTATGTTATGGCTCACAAGAGTAGCATCTTTAACAAAATTAAGGAACTGTATCATGGCTTCGGCTTCTACTACTTTTTCATTTTGCTCATTTACAGGCACACCACGCAGGGCTACTGATTGTACCGTAGAATTTTCCTGCAAAATATCTACCTGTATAAAATCACCTACTTCAACAGCGTCGCCATGTACCCCAATTGCCCCTATTGAGAGTATTACATCGTCTTTCCAGTCCAGCCCACTGGTTACCATATCAAAAATAACATAACGCTTCAGCCCGTTCTTTTCATCAATGTCAAAAAGGGATAGATAATTTTTCCAGAACTGTGGCATGCTACCGCCTGTTAGCCATTCAAAAGCCATATCAATTTATATAAGTTAGAGAAAAACGGTTCTTTATAAGGTCCTGAAGGTCATTTATAGGCTGGAAACAGTTTTTAAGTTTTACTTTATCTGATTTAGATAAATCATTAAGGTTCAGGTACCTGCCGTTTGAACTACTGGTTAATCCTACTTCAGTACGGAATCGCATGAGCGTGCTGAATGCCTCGGCGCACTCCTCATAAAGGTCAGCATTTTTAGGTTCAAGTTCCATCAGCCTCCTGAACCTGTAATACGTATTGGTAATTTCAAAGATGTTCTGGCTGAGGGCCAGCAGCCTTGCCCCGTCAATCAACGGTTCAAGGGCACGGCTTTTTATATCAAAACTATCTTTGTGTTCACCGTCATTTTCAACGAGGAACTGCCTGAAAAAGCCAAGTGGGGGCGGATTCTTAAGCGTATCAGCCGCAAGGTAAGCAAAGAACCTTTTATTGCGGTTGATGCTCTTCGCTATATTTTCGGTTAAAATATTCTCAATAGCAGGTACACTATAAATAAAATCTACATCAAAAAACGTAGTGCTGATGCCTGTACTTTTTTCTTCAGGCGTGTTTATCCAGGTATTGTACTGGCTTATCCAGTCGCTGACCGGTTTACACCACAGCTCATTACCGGCAATAAGCCCGTTCGGGCTAAATTCGTAGCCTATTTTGTTGAGGGCGTAATTTACCCTTTCGGCCAGCTCCATAAAATAACTTTTTACTGCGCTGTAGTGTTCGGCCGGGACATCTTCATATACCAGCGCATTGTTCTGGTCGGTCAGTAACAGTTGTTCTTTACGGCCCTGGCTGCCGAGGTTCATCCATACAAAGCGGACAGGCGGGAGTGAGCCAATCCTTTCAACAGCAATCTCAATTGCTTTCCGCGTTATGGCTATATTTATTTCGGCAGCAATATTTGATATATGCGCAACCGGGATATTTTTGTCAATAGAATTCTGTATCAGGTCTGTTAGTTTCTCCCTCACATATTTTAGTTCCTTTGAACGTGTGGCACGCCTTGCCTGTTTTAAGAGTACTCCTGGCGTGTTGGCCTGCGCGGCAACCACGTCATGTTCTGATATTATACCTGTAACGGGTGTTTTGTCCGTACCGTCTTTGGTAACACATAAATGGCCTACATCATGCTTAAGCATCATCATCTGGGCTTCGGCAACTGATATATTTTCAGGGACAGTTATCACAGGTGCAGTCATCACCTTGTCTGCCGTAACATCAATAGGGAAGAGGCCTGTGGCAATTTTGGCACGAAGGTCTTTATCAGTAATAATTCCTTTGGGGAGCTGGTCTTCCTGAATTATAACGCTGCCAATAGCACTATTGGCCATAGTTTTTGCTATAAATTTCAGGATGTCCTCGGGGTTTGCGGTGATAGGGTTGCGGGTATATTTTATCGGCTGGAAATATTGTATATCAGCTGCCTGGTCGTTATAAATGGTATTTTCTGAAATCAGTTTACCGCTACGTTCTTTATCGTAAGGATTTCTTGACTGGGAGGCAAAACTCTGGAGCAGGAAGCTCAGCACATCTTTATTCCCGGTTACAAAAGGCTGGAAAACAACTATCGGAATACCGTATACAAGAGAATCTTCACGCGCCTTGGCCGTCATCAGGTAATTGTTTTTGGCAAAAAATGGCCGGAGGCCCAGAATATCTCCTTCGTCGCATTTATCAATAAGTGTTTCTTCCATATCAGAAGTTACGGAAAGCCCTATAGCACCTTCTTTAACTATATAAAAATCTGTATGCAGAGCATCGCCACCTTTAAAAAGTACCTGGTTTTTTTCGAGATAAATGACTTTTGACTGCCCGGCTATGGCAATAAGGTCAGTGTAAGTAAGGCTTATAAATGGCGGGAACCGTTTCAGGAAATCGGCAATACGTTCGGCAACGGGATTTTTCATATTAGGGCAATAAAACCTAAAAATACAATTTTTAAATATGCAATCCAAAGAAAATGCTTACACATAATTTATTAAAGCTTTGTTAAAAGCTATAGCTGTTTAGCAGGATTAATAAGTATCTTTACCTTACAATTTAACACAAACAAATCATGAATACTACAAAAAGAATTTTTATGGTACTGGCCATAGCCATTACAGTAACCGCTGCCGCACAAGACAAAAAGCCGGCAAGCCCCGCAGCAAAAGCAACAGGGACAATAAACGGAGCCAATATTACTATTAATTACAGCAGCCCGTATGTAAAAGGAAGGGCTATATGGGGCGAACTGGTGCCGTATGGGAAAGTGTGGCGTGCCGGTGCCAACGCGCCAACAACATTTGAAACCGATAAAGCGCTGAAAGTTGAAGGCCAGGATTTACCGGCTGGCAAATATGCTTTGTATGTAATCCCTGAAAAAGATGATGCGACAATTATCTTTGGGAAAGATCCTTCGGTTGGCGCTAACCGGTATGACCAGGCAAAAGACCAGCTTCGGGTGAAAGTGAAAACCAGGAAATCAGCAGAAATAAACGAGAGCCTGGTTTATAAAATCAATAATGATAATGTGACCTTAAGTTGGGAGTACCTTGATATCTCGGTAAGGATTAAATAATGTATGGCCGCATGGGAGTGCGGCTATTCTTTAAAATTTCTATTTTACATAATATATATTATAGGTCAAATATTAATATGTTGTTTTCAATAAATAACACCGTCAAATATTAGATTTTTCCATGGTACATAGCTTTAACAATACCGTCAGATAATCCTATTTTGGGTACATAAATATGCCGGGCGCCGCTCCATTTCATGGCGTTTAAGTAAATTCTTGTAGCGTAAATTATCACATCGGCACGGTCAGGATTTAAACCCAATTCCGCAATACGCTGTTCATACGTGAGGCTGTTGAGCATCTGGTACTGGGAATTGATATAAAAATATGATAATGGCTTTTCCTGTTGTTTGCCTGATAACTTAAATAATTTATTTATATTACCACCAGAACCAATCAGTGTTACAGACTCATACGGCTCAACAATTGTTTTAATCCATTTTTCAATTTCGTGCCATACAATATCATTTACCATATTATTCAGCAGCCTCACGGTACCATTTTTAAATGATTTTGATACGATGATTTTTCCGCCGGAAAATAATGAAAATTCTGTGCTGCCGCCACCAACATCAACATACAGATACGTTTTTTCCTCTTTTAGCAGATGATGCAGGTCGCTCGAGGCGATAATGGCAGCTTCTTTTTTTCCGTCTATAATTTCAATTTTTATACCGGTTTCGTTTTCTATTATATCAGCCACTTCATTGCCATTATACGCTTCACGCATGGCTGATGTGGCGCAGGCCCGGTATTTTTCTACTTTATGCACCTTCATGAGCAGTTTGTAAGCCTTCATGGCATCAATCATCCGCTCGATGTTTTCTTCCGTAATTTCGCCTACAGTAAAGGCATCCTGCCCTAAACGTATAGGAACCCTTACCAGTGAGCTTTTATTAAACTGTGCTTCTTTACCTTCCTGTTCCACAATATTTGAAACCAGCAGCCTCATAGCATTGGAACCGATATCTATTGCGGCATATTTTTTTATATTAATCATCCTGAAGAGGTTCTCAGGCGCTAAGATATCACAACCTTAGCGCCTCTGACTATAATTGTTCGTAAATAACTTCCAGTTTGTTCCTGTAGTAATTGTAAGTTTCAAGTTGCGCACGCCAAATCCTTTCATTAGGTCTCTTACGGTACTTATTGTCAAGGGTTTCGCAGTGCAGCCTGGCCTTAACGTTCCCTTTCCAGCCGATATCAAAAGTATCAATGAGTTCCTGTTTTATTTCAGGGTCATATATAGGGGTGGTAACTTCTACTCTCGCGTCAAGGTTACGCGTCATAAAATCTGCTGATGAAATGTACACCTGCGGATTTCCGTCATTGGCAAAAATATAAACGCGCGCGTGTTCCAAATAATTATCTACAATGCTTATGGCCTCAATATTTTCGCTCATACCCGGTATCCCCGGAATAAGGCAGCATATTCCCCTTACTACGAGTTGTATACGTACTCCTTCACGACTGGCCTCATAAAGTTTATCAATCATTTTATAATCAGTAAGGCTGTTCATCTTCAGCTTTATATAGGCTTCTTTTCCTGCAATTGCATTGAGTATTTCTTTGTCAATCAGTTTATAGAATTTGCTCCGGGTGTAATGTGGGGATACAAACAAGTGCTTGTAGCGGTGCAGCCGGTAATTCACATCAAAAAAATCGAATACTTTATTGACGTCTTTCATTATTTGTGAATGGCTGGTAAACAGGGTTACATCTGTATACACTTTTGCGGTGGATTCATTAAAATTTCCTGTAGATATGAAGCCATACCGCTTTACCCTGCCTTCCTCAAGCCTTTCAATAACGCAAATTTTGCTGTGGACTTTAAGTCCTTTCACGCCAAATATAAGGTTGATGCCTTCTGTCTGCATCTGCTCGGCATACGAAATATTACTGGCTTCATCAAAACGTGCCTGAAGTTCTATCTGTACCGTAACTTTTTTGCCATTTTTGGCAGCATTGATTAGCGAACTTACAATTTGTGAATTTTTAGCAAGCCTGTAAAGCGTTATTTTTATTGAAAAAACTTTAGGGTCAAGCGCTGCTTCCCTAAGGAATTTTATGATGTAGGCAAATGACTGGTAAGGCGCGTAAAGCAGGTAATCTTTCCGTTCTATTTTTTGAAGCATACTGCCCTCAAGGCTGAGGCCGTTTATAGGTAATGGTGTATTCTTTTTATACAAAAGGTCGAAACGTCCCAGGTTAGGGAAATCCATATAATCCCTGCGGTTATGGTACCTACCGCCCGGTATTATACTGTCTGTAGCGTCTATGTCCATACGTTTTAGGAAAAATTCAAGCGTATCATTTTCTATTTCCTGGTCATATACAAAACGCACCGGTTCGCCTACCCTCCTTTCAAGCACACCTTTTGATATCTTTTCCATAAGGCTTTTGCTCTGGTCACTGTCAATTTCCAGCTGCGCATCACGTGTAATCTTTATCATGTGCGCTGATATGCTTTCGTACTTAAAAATGTTAAAAATACTGTGCAGGTTGTGCCGTATAACATCATCAAGCATAATGATATACTGACTCTCTGTATTGGAAGGGAGCACTACAAACCTGTTGATGGTCTTTGGGATTTCAATTACGGCATACCTTACTTCGCTAGCTTTTGTGCCTTCTCCGGCATCCTTTTTTGGGGGCTTCATCACCAGCTTGACCGCAAGGTATCCTGATGTGTCTTTGAGAAGTGGAAATTCATCAAGGTCATTTAGTATAATTGTTACCAGTTCAGGGCTGACACGCTGTATGAAGAAATCTTTTATATAATTTTCCTGCTCTTTGGTTATTTCTTTTTCATTGATTATATAGATGTTTTCCTTTTGCAATTCTTTTTCGATAATACTGAGAATCCGGAGGCTTTCGGATTGTTGTTCAATAACTATTTCGGTTATTTCTTTGAGTAAGGCCTGTGCGGTTATGCCCCCAAGTATTTTTTCGCCTGACTGCCCTTCTTGTGTAAGGCGCCTTATGGCAGCGTAGCGTACGCGGAAAAATTCATCGAGATTATTGGAAAATATACCTAAAAAACGCAGCCTGTCAAGTAGCGGGACACTCTCATCGGCTGCTTCCTGAAGTACCCTTGCATTAAATGTTAACCAGCTTTTTTCCCTGTCAATGTACCTGTTTACCGGTGAGTGGTGGATCATGTTTCTTTAACTCTCTTGGAAATAATACTTTTTGCGTTATGCCTTTTTCTATAGCTCTCCAATCATCCTGCCCGAATGAAAGGGATACAAAACCGGACGTTGGGACATTGTCCAATATGCGGTTTCCAAATATATTGACAAAGTTAGTAATAGCATCATTATGTCCAAAAAGAATTAAGTTATCAAATTGGTTATCGCATTTTTTTATTACTTCTTCCAGCATGTTTTCATCAAAAGTATATAAATCGTCCCTGAAAATTATAGTATCGACAGGTATTGAGAGATTTTCAGCAAAGATATAAGCAGTATTTTTAGCACGCTGAGCGGTGCTGCTCCATACAATATAAGATTTTGGCAGGTATTGCTCTATATGTGCCGCTACTATATGCGCATCATCTATACCCCTTTTTGAAAGTGGTCGGTCTTTATCAATCAGCGGCGCGTCCCAGCTTGATTTGGCATGCCTTATAAGGATAAGATTTTTCATATTTCTACTATTTTGATTACCAATAATTTAAATTTCGAGAAAATAACAATGCACCTTCTCTGCAAGATGTTAATTTGCTATTAAAGTTTTCAAGGCGCCAGCCTTTCTGTCTGCCAGTTATAATCATCCTGCAACCTGTACCTTATCCTGTCGTGAAGCCTGTTAGGCCTGCCCTGCCAGAATTCCATCTCAACCGGCTTTACAATGTAGCCACCCCAATATGCAGGTCGTGGTATTTCTTTGCCGGCGTAGCGTTTTTCGGTTTCTGCCAGCCTTTCTTCAAGATAGCCGCGTGATGGGATTACTTCGCTTTGCGGTGAAACAATGGCGCCTATCCGGCTACCTTCAGGCCTGGTTTCAAAGTAGCCGTCAGATATGTTTTCAGGGACTTTTTCAGCTTTACCCTTAATAATTACCTGCCGCTCAGCTTCCCCCCAAAAAAAAGAAAGGCATACATGAGGATTGGCGGCTATGGCTTTTCCCTTTTCTGAATTATAATTGGTAAAAAAAATAAATCCTTCTTCATTATACTTTTTAAGCAGCACTACCCTGTTTTTAGGGAACCCGTCAGCGCCTATAGAAGAAATGGTCATGGCATTAACCTCGCTTTGCAGGCCTATGCTTTCTGTTTCTAAAAACCACGACTTGAAGAGCATTATCGGGTTATCCGGTAGGTTTTCTTCTAATAGCTGGCTTTTTTCATAGGAACGGCGGTAGTTACTGAGGTCATTCATTTTCAGGTTCTTTGGCATCCGGGTGTTGTTTTGTCCTTGGACAGATAAATTTACTATTTTTTTAATTTTAAATGCGGATTTTTTTAATTAAAATCAAATACTTTACCATCATCTGCCAAATGCACGTTTTTAAATACTCCTGAAGCCTCCTCCCTAAATTTTTCAATATCATCATAGCGGGTGGAATAATGCCCTAATATTAAATGCCCGGCATTGGCCAGCCTGGCTATTTTGGCAGCCTGTTTTGCAGTACAGTGCATGGTGCGCTCACAATAATGTTCTTCAGAATCAAGGAATGTGCTCTCGTGGTACAGTACATCAACATCTTTTATCAAAGGAACAATATCCTCTTTATACATTGTATCAGAACAGAAAGCATAACTTTTTGGCGGAAGCGGGTCAAATGTAAGCTCGCTGTTTGGTATTACCCTGCCGTCATCAAGGGTTATGTCGCTTCCGTTCTTAATCTTCTGGTAATAGCAGGTGTCAATATTATATTTCTGCACTGCTTCAATATTCAATTTCCGGCTGCCTTCTTTTTCACGGAACAGGAAACCGTTGGTGTAAATCCTGTGCTGCAGCGGTATTGTGGTCACGATTACCTTTTCGTCTTCAAATACCACCTGGGGCAGGTCACCTTCTATTTCATGAAAATACAGGTTATAACCGGTCCATGAATTTGAGAGCCTTAACTGCAGCAAAATAATTTCTTTGGCACCCTTGGGCGCATGTATATGCAGGTCTGCCTGCCTGTTGAGTAGCGCATAGGTTGATACCAGCCCTATAAGCCCGTAAAAATGGTCGCCGTGCAGATGTGATATAAAAACGTGATTGATTTTTGAAAACCGTATCTTGTTCTTCCTTAACTGCACCTGCGTGCCTTCGCCACAATCTATAAGGAACATCCGGTTCCTGATTTCAAGTACCTGCGATGTAGGGTTTGTTAAAGAACGGGGTGTAGCGGCATAACAGCCGAGTATGGTAAGATTCATTATAATTCCTTAAAATCCGAGGTCTCTTTCTATTTCTTCCATCTCAATAATGTCATGGGCCTCCTGCAATGTAGGCACCACAACCATTTCATCGGGCACTTCATTAAAATCAAAGTCCTCTATCACCACTACAAAGGATTTCTTCGCCTTGCGGTGCGTGTTAGACAGTGCTAACAGATTTAGTATGTGGTTAATTGTAAGGTTTCTATCCAGGCTTATATCAAGTATAAGATTAGTATTTTTGAATTTCTTATATTCAGAAGTTATTGCTTCCGCAAATCGCGTGAAATCACCTTTAGTGTCTTTGATTATAGTAGTATGCCCCTTTTCCTGTACTTTCATTATCTTAAGTTTCTGTATTTCCTGTAACCGTGGTGCTATGCCAAGTTATGAAAAAAACACTGCATTGAAAAATTTTGCGAAGTTTATTGCTTTATCTTGCTTGCCAACAGGTAAATTACCGCCATCCTTACAGCTACACCATTCTCTACCTGGTCCAGGATTACGGATTGCCGGGAGTCCGCTACATCACTGGTTATCTCTACCCCCCGGTTTATCGGGCCGGGGTGCATAATTACTATTTCTTTGTCAAGTGAATCAAGCAGGGCTTTATCTACGCCGTACTGTTGTGCATATTCACGTGTTGAAGGAAAATAGTTTACATCAAGCCTTTCGTTCTGAACCCGCAGCATATTGGCTACATCAGCCCATTCTAATGCCTTCCGGAGATTTGGCTCTACTTTTACTCCCAGCGATTCAATATAACGCGGTATAAGGGTTTTAGGGCCGCACACCTTAACTTCAGCCCCCTGCATTTGCAGCGCAAATATGTTGGAAAGGGCTACGCGGGAGTGCAGTATATCACCTACAATAACTACCTTCTTACCTTCTACTCCACCCAGCCTTTCGCGTATGGTATAGGAATCAAGGAGCCCCTGTGTAGGATGCTCATGTGCGCCATCACCGGCATTAACTATGCTTGCCTTTACATTATTCGACAGGAAATGTGCTGCACCGGGCTTTTCGTGGCGCATTACCACCATGTCCACTTTCATTGAAAGTATATTGTTGACGGTATCAATTAACGTTTCCCCTTTTTTTACCGACGACTGGGCAGCCGAAAAGCTGATCACATCTGCCGATAGCCTTTTTTGGGCCAGTTCAAATGATAATTTGGTACGTGTGCTGTTCTCAAAAAATATATTGGCTATGGTAATATCCCTCAGCGACGGGACTTTTTTAATAGGGCGGTTGATTACTTCCTTAAACTGGTCGGCTGTTTCAAAGATCAGGTCAATATCGTTCCTGGTAATATATTTTATCCCTAATAAATGATTTACGCTTAATTCTTTCATTGGTTGTGTTGTTGCAGTTTAAGCCTAAACTAAATATACTTTATCTTCCCCTTCATTTTCCACCCAGCATACTTTAACTTTCTCATTATTGATGGCATCAACCTGGCGCCCCCTGTAATCGGGCTGTATAGGCAGGTGCCTGCTGAAACGGCGGTCTATAAGCACAAGCAGTTCAATTTCGCCGGGCCTCCCGAATGATTGTATTGCGGTCAAGGCCGCACGTATACTCCTGCCGGTGTAAAGCACATCATCAATAAATACTACTTTTTTATCTTCAACAAGAAAATCTATTTCTGTTTTATTTGCTTCCAGAGGCTTGTCAGACCTGCGGAAGTCATCCCTGAAAAAGGTAATATCAAGCAGGCCAAGCTGTATTTGCGCTACATTATACTCCTGTTCAAGTATTTGCTTTAAGCGCCTGGCAAGGTAACTCCCGCGGGGCTGGAGCCCTATAAGCACTGTTTCGGAAAAATCAAGATGTTTTTCTATTAACTGGCAGGCCAAACGATGTAGGATGATATTGACTTCCTTAGCAGTAAGCAATACTTTCTCGCTCATAATAAAATGTAGTGTTTGGTTTGTAAAAGTAGGTAAAAATAAGCTTTACTGAAAATATTGGGTTATTTTTTACCATAACCGACGCAGCGTAAGGTTAATGTTATTCTAATTTTAGAGGAAACCTTACCCGCATATCCTAACTTTATGTATCATTAACCTAAAATAAAAAGTTATGAAGGACAGGGTAATAAAAATAAGTCTATTCACAGCGCTGCTGTTATCACTTACAGGCTGCGAAGTTATTGGTGATATATTCCAGGCCGGTATGGCTGTGGGTATTTTTGTAGTGGTACTGGTAGTGCTGCTTATCGTGTGGCTGCTGCGGAAATTCAGGAGATAAAAAAGAAGCCGTCTCACAACTTGAGACGGTTTTTTTACGTTTT
>NZ_NOXV01000221.1 GCF_002251835.1 Flavobacterium cyanobacteriorum | reverse complement strand
CCTCCCCGCCGCCGCGCTTATGGCGGCGGGGAGATATAGCGGATAGCAGGACCGGCGACTGCAAGTAAGCCTTGTTGCCTGCCGCTCCAAAACATTAGCATGGAAGATTTTTATATATTTTTGTAGTTCTTAGCACGTACTTTTATGCCTGTATCGCCTGATTTTACCTCCGTGTACACCCATGAATGGGAAATAAATTTCCTACAGTGCAGCCCTAACGGGCTACTGAAGCACACGGAACTATGCAACCTGCTGCAACTCACGGCGGCACAACATGCCGAACTCGGTGGCCTCAGCTTCACGGATATGCAGCAGCATGACCAGGCGTGGGTGCTGAGCCGTATGCATGTAGAAATAGATGAGCTGCCTAAATGGCGTGATGTGGTGACAGTGAAAACGTGGATACAAGACCTGCAGGGCTCGCGCTCCATAAGAGCGCTCGAGATGTACCTGGGCGAAAAGAAAATCGTGGGCAGTTCTACCTACTGGGCTGTGTTGAATACGAAAATCAGGAGAGCAGAAGCCCTTGCCCTGCCCCACGGGCATTTTGAAAAATTTCCACGGATGTTCCCTACAAAAGAAGGATTAAAAAAAATTTCCATTGAAGGTAATGCGGTTTTAGATTCTGAAAGGAAAGTTGTATTATCGGACCTTGACATTGTATTTCACGCTAATAATGTAAAATACCTTGAGTGGTGCCTTGATGCTATAGACCCCCGGCCGCTCCTGAAAGGCCAGCTCCAAAGTTTTGATATGAATTACATGCGCGAATTGCAACTGGGCGATGTGATACAACTATACCATGCTACAGCGAAAAATCAGGCTTATTTTAGTATTGTCAAAGACGATAAAACTTGTTTTGCGCTAGAACTAAACTGGAGATAAAGTATACAAAGCATTACGTTTTTGGCGGTAGTACCAGGCCATAGTTTAGCTGTGCCGGGCTACCAGCTCCCGGATTAAAGACCGCACTTTAGGCTCGGCATTGCGGGCCGCCTGCAGCACCTCATCGTGGCTCACGGCTTCTATGCTTTCTTCGTTGCCCATATCGGTAATTACTGATATGCCGAAAACTTCCATATCCATGTGACGTGCCACGATAACCTCCGGCACGGTTGACATGCCTACACAGTCGGCGCCCAGTATCTTCACCATACGGTATTCTGACAACGTTTCAAAGGTAGGCCCCTGCAGCCCGAGGTAAATACCGTCTTTTACATCAATGCCCTGTGCTACGGCTATTTCTTTGGCTTTGCTTATCATTTTGCGGCTGTAGGGTTCGCTCATGTTCAGGAACCTCGGCCCGAAGCGTACCTCATTTTTCCCTCTCAGCGGATGGTCAGGCATCATATTGATGTGGTCGTATATGAGCACAATATCCCCTACTTTATAAAACTTGTTCACCCCTCCCGAAGCATTGGAAACAATAAGCTTTTCCACACCAAGATATTTCATAACACGTACCGGGAACGTAACTTCCTGCATGCTGTAACCCTCGTAGTAGTGAAAACGCCCCTGCATGGCCACAACTTTGTTCTGGCCTATTTTTCCAAATACAAGCGCCCCTTTGTGGCCTTCTACTGTGGAAACAGGAAAATTAGGTATTTCGCTGTAAGGCAGCGTGTATTCTATTTCTATATCATCAGTAAAGCTGCCAAGCCCACTGCCTAAAATAATTCCATAGCGCGGCGTGAAGCCTGTTTTTTCAGTTATGTATTTAACGGTTTCCTGTACTTTTTCCCACATATTCTAAAATAGTTTTATCAAAATCACCGGCGTCTTTTACAAAGGAACTTTTGATAGGCAGGTAAAACAGCTTATCAGCGGGCAGGCTGCCTTTCAGCCTTGTATAGTCCTTCTCTGTAGTTATGATGATCCTGTTGTCTGATTTATTAATTATAGCCTCAATATCACTTGCTGTAAAATTATGATGATCAGGGTAGGTAAGGCAATGATCTGTATCATTTTTCAGGAAGCTGAAAAACGGCTCAGGCTTTGCTATCCCTGCCACCAGAACTTTATCCTGTGGCTTTACATCAGTTACTTTTATTGAACCCTCCCCACTGTACACCCACTCATCATAGGCAATACAGGTAAAATAAACTTTTTGGTGCATTTGCGGTTTCAACTTACGGGTTATATTTTCCTGTTCCTTTAACGCCAGGTCAGGCGGACATTTCGTTACCACAATAATGTCAGCCCGTTTTGCCCCGCTCCTGCCCTCCCGCAAATTACCGGCTGGCAAAATCAAATCATCTGCATAAATATCGCCATAGGCAGTCAGCAAAATATATAACCCTGCCTTTACCCTGCGGTGCTGGTAGGCATCATCAAGCACAATAACTCCGGGCTTATCAGGAAGTGAAAGCAATCTGGTAATCCCATTTACCCTGTCAGCATCAACAGCCACCTGTATATCCGGAAATTTTAAATGAAACTGGTACGGCTCATCGCCCAGGGTGGCGGCTGTGGCGGCATCATCAGCCAGTACAAACCCTTTACTGCTGCGCTTGTAGCCGCGGCTCAGGGTTGCCACGCTGTAGCTATCCTTCAGCAGGCGGACCAGGTACTCTGTCAGAGGGCTTTTGCCCGTGCCCCCCGTGCTCAGGTTGCCCACCGCTATTACCGGTATATCAAAAGAAAAAGCCCTGAAGATACCCCTGTTGTACAAAAAATTACGGATGCCCGTAACAATACCATACAAAATGGCGAAGGGGAACAGTAATTTTCGCACGTCCTTCATAAGAACGAAAGTATAATATTTTATCTTTGGATAAAAGATTTTTCATACTTAACTGAACATCTTGTTGATGAAAATTAAAGATATTTTACCGGTCCTTGAAGAAATGGCGCCACTGGCCTATGCCGAGGACTTTGATAACGTAGGCCTTCTTGTTGGTGATGCTTCCGCCGATGCCACAGGCATACTGGTTTGCCATGATGCACTTGAAAATGTTATTGACGAGGCTGTTGCCAAAAAATGTAACCTTGTGGTGTGTTTCCACCCTATCCTGTTCTCCGGGCTTAAAAAGATAACAGGCAAAAATTATGTGGAGCGCGCCCTTATAAAAGCCATAAAGAACGATGTTGCCATTTATGCAGTACACACAGCACTGGACAATCATAAACAAGGTGTAAATAAAATATTTTGTGATGCGCTTGGGCTTGTCAATACCCGGGTTTTAGTTCCTAAAGAAAATTTCATCCGTAAGCTGGTTACCTATACCATACCAGAAAACCATGAGCAGCTGCGCAACGCGCTGTTTGATGCAGGTGCAGGCAGCATAGGCAACTATTACAACTGCAGCTTTAACAGCCAGGGCATTGGTACTTACCAGGGTAATGAAGATAGTGACCCTGTTGTGGGTAACCGTGGTGAGTTTACCGAAACAAAAGAAATAAAGATTGAAGTTACGTTTGAAAAGCACCTGGAAAGCAAAATCCTGAAGGCCCTTTTCAGCAGTCATGTTTATGAAGAAGTAGCCTATGAAATTTACACCCTCAACAACACGCACCAAAATATAGGCCTGGGTATGGCAGGCGAACTGCAAGAGCCAATGGAGGAAGCAGCATTTCTTGCCTTCGTCAGGGATAAAATGGATGCACAGGGCATACGCCACAGCGCCCTTACAGGTAAAAAAGTAAATAAAGTAGCGGTTTTGGGAGGCTCAGGAAGTTTCGCCATAAAGAGCGCCATAGCTGCCGGAGCCGATGCTTTCCTGACGGCCGACCTGAAGTACCACCAGTATTATGAGGCCGAAGGGAAGCTGCTTTTAGCTGACATTGGGCACTTTGAAAGCGAGCGTTATACAAAAAATTATATAGTTGGTTATCTTACGAAAAAAATCCCTAATTTTGCAATCATTTTATCGGAAGAGAATACAAATCCAGTTAAGTACTTATAAATTATGGCGAACATCAAGGAACTAAGTGTTGAAGACAAGTTAAGGGCACTTTATGATTTACAGTTAATTGATTCAAGAATTGACGAAATCAGGAACGTAAGGGGCGAACTTCCTCTTGAAGTGGAAGACCTTGAAGATGAAGTGGCAGGACTAAGCACAAGGCTTGAAAAGCTGAAAAACGACCTTGAATCCATAAACGAGCAGATCAAGGAAAAGAAAAATGCCATTGATGAGCGCCATGCTGCCATTAAAAAATATACTGAACAGCAAAAGAATGTGCGCAACAACCGTGAATTCAATTCTTTAAGCAAAGAAATTGAGTACCAGGAGCTGGAGATACAGCTTGCTGAAAAGCATATTAAAGAAATGAAGGCCTCTATTGAGCATAAAAAAGAAATAATTACGCAAAGCGAAGAGAAGCTTGAAGCTAAAAGAACGCACCTGCAGCACAAGAAATCAGAGCTTGATGCTATTATGGCCGAAACAGAAAAAGAAGAAAACTTCCTGCTTGAAAAATCGGCAGAGTACCAGGGGATGATTGAAGAAAGGCTTCTTGCTGCCTATAAAAGGATACGCAGCAGCGTAAGGAACGGCCTTGCTGTAGTTTCAATTGAAAGAGGTGCTTCAGCCGGTTCATTCTTTACCATACCGCCACAAACCCAGATGGAAATTGCGGCCCGCAAAAAGATAATAACTGACGAGCACAGCGGCAGGATACTGGTAGACAGCACCCTTGCTGACGAAGAAAGGGAAAAAATGGAACAATTGTTCGCGAATATATAACAGAATCCCGCTCCGGCGGGATTTTTTGGCTTATGCAGAAACTCCTTACCAATATTGTAAAGCGCGCTGTAGGATTTTATATCAATGCTGTCAGCCACGTTTATCCGGCCACAGCGGCAAAGCTGGCATATAAATTTTTCAGCGAGCCGAGGGAAGGGAAACTGGCAAAAGACAGGCTTCCGGATGTATTACAGTCGGCAGACGCAGAGATACTCACACACGGTGAATTTATTTTCCAGATGTACACCTGGAAAGGAAACGACACAAAAATACTGCTGGTACACGGATGGGAAAGCAACACATCAAGATGGGAGCAGCTGCTTACATACCTCAAAAAGTCGGGCAGTACCATTATTGCCATAGATGCCCCTGCTCACGGTTTATCATCGGGAACTGAATTTAACATACCGCGCTATGCAGAGTTTATACATGTTATAATAGGCAGGCACAAACCGCAGGTATTGATAGGGCATTCACTTGGCGGAGCTACGGCATTGTATTACCAGTCCCACTATCCTAATGATGTAGTTGAAAAAATGGTAATTCTTGGAGCGCCCTGCGACCTCGATACCATACTTAATAATTACAAAAATATGCTGGGGCTGAACAACAAGGTATTCAGCCTGCTGCAAAATCATTTCCTCAAGCACTTCAGGATAAGTACCAAAGATTTTTCAGGCAGCCTTTTTGCCTCTAAAATAAAAGCAAAGGGACTGCTTGCACATGATATTGATGATGATGTAGTAGCTTTTACTGAAGGCAAAAAAATTGCCGGCGCCTGGCCTGATGCTGAATTTGTGGTTACTAAAGGCCTTGGGCACAGCCTGCATGACGATAAGCTGTATAAAAAGATATACAGCTTTATTTTCGGCAAAGAGGCTGCGCTATAGCCACTCTACTATCGCTGAAAAAATAAGCCAATATCCTTACCTTTGCTGCATGGAAGAACTTAAACGCCTCAATAAGTATATTGCTGAAACCGGTTACTGCTCCCGCCGCGAAGCCGACAGGCTCATTGAAGAAGGCCGTGTGGCCATCAATGGCAGGCAGGCAGAAATGGGGACTAAGGTAAGCCCGGAGGATGAGGTGCGTGTTGACGGTAAGCTCGTGGGCGCGAAAAAAGAAAAACCCATATACCTGGCATTTAATAAACCGGTAGGTATTGAATGTACCACCAATATTGAGGTTAAGAATAATATAGTTGACTATATTAATTACCCGAAACGCATATTCCCTATCGGGCGGCTTGATAAGGCCAGTGAAGGCCTGATCTTCATGACTAATGACGGCGACATTGTAAACAAGATACTGCGCGCCAGGAACAACCACGAAAAAGAATATGTGGTAACGGTAAACAAGCCGATAACCGACCGGTTTATACAACGTATGGGCAACGGTATACCTATACTCGACACCGTGACCCGTAAATGCAAAGTAGAACAGATAAGCAAATATATCTTCCGTATAGTGCTAACACAGGGCCTTAACCGGCAGATACGCCGTATGTGCGAATACCTTGGGTATGAAGTTACTGCACTAAAACGCATACGTATTATCAATATATCCCTTGATGTACCCGTAGGTAAATACCGTGAACTTACCCCTGCCGAAATAAAAGAACTCAACCAGCTTATTGAGTCCTCCAGCAAAACGGAAGAGGCGAGCCTGCCTAGAGCAGAGCAGAAAAATATCAAAAAGTCTGTGATAACTCAACCGAAAGCTGACAACCAGCGAAAATTGGGAAACAGGCGATAAAGTATTACGTAAAAAGCCTTGGTATCCCAAGGCTTTTGTAACTAACCCAAATTAACTTAATATCAAACTATTTATCTTATTAACTATATATTTCCTACAGACAAATTTTGTGCCAAAAAGCCAATTTCTAGAAACTAGTTAATATATCATAATCATTTATTCCTCTTCTGCTCCCTTGCCAGTAAGGTGTTTTTCAGCAGCATGGCAATGGTCATGGGGCCAACACCGCCGGGCACAGGTGTTATAAAAGACGCTTTTTTACTCACATTTTCAAAATCAACATCACCGGTAATGCGGTAACCCTTTTCTGAATCATCTGTTACACGGGTGATGCCCACATCAATCACAACGGCGTCATCTTTTATCATTTCAGCCTTCAGGTAGTTTGGTACGCCGAGGGCTGTTATTATAATATCAGCCTGTGTAGTTATCTGGTTGATATTTTTGGTATGGCTGTGGGTAAGCGTAACTGTGCTGTTCCCCGGGAAACCCTTACGCCCCATAAGTATGCTCATGGGCCGCCCTACAATGTGGCTCCTGCCGATAACTACAGTATGCTTGCCTTCCGTCTTTACATTGTAGCGCTCTAAAAGCTCAAGTATCCCGAAAGGCGTTGCCGGGATAAACGTGGTCATGTCAAGGGCCATTTTACCAAAATTCTCCGGATGGAAACCATCCACATCCTTACTTGGGTCAATAGCCATAATAACTTTTTGGGTATCTATTTGCTTAGGCAGTGGCAGCTGCACAATAAAACCATCAATGTTATCGTCCTCATTCAGTTTTTTTATAGTTTTCAGAAGCTCCGTTTCTGATGTGGTGCTGGGCATTTTAATAAGTGTCGATTCAAATCCTACCCTCTCGCAGGCTTTCACTTTACTGCCCACATAGGTAAGGCTGGCGCCGTCATTCCCTACAATAACAGCGGCAAGGTGTGGCACCTTTTCGTTATTATCCTTCATGCGCTGCACTTCTGCGGCAATTTCGTTTTTAATGTCCTCTGATGTTTTTTTCCCGTCTAATAAAATCATAAAGTAGTTAAAATGTTTAAAGTTCAAGGTTAAAAAGTTACACTCAAAACCTCTTACTTATGTGTTGTGTTGTATGTTCGATATGGTACAAAAAATTTAAGGTTTAAAATTTCTCCGCGAAACTTTAAACCTTAAACTTTAAATTTTATGACCTCATGCCTTTCATTCCGCCCATCATCCTCATCAGGTTTTTCCCTGCACCTCCCTGCATCATCTTCATCATTTTACTCATTTGGTCAAACTGTTTGAGCAATTGGTTTACCTGCTGTATGGAAGTGCCGCTGCCTTTTGCAATCCTGTTTTTCCTTTTGGCATCAATTATAGCCGGCTTGCTCCTTTCGCCGGGTGTCATAGAGTGTATAATGGCTTCAATGTGCTTAAAGGCATCGTCTTCAATCTCTACGTCCTTTAATGCCTTGCCTGCACCGGGTATCATGCCTATCAGGTCTTTCATGTTACCCATTTTCTTAACCTGCTGTATCTGGTTCAGGAAATCATCAAAACCAAATTCGTTCTTGGCTATCTTCTTCTGTAGTTTGCGCGCCTCTTCCTCATCATATTGCTCCTGGGCCCTTTCTACGAGCGACACAACATCGCCCATGCCAAGGATACGGTCGGCCATACGGTTAGGATAGAAGACATCAATGGCTTCCATCTTTTCACCTGTACCAATAAACTTGATAGGCTTATTAACAACCGATTTTATAGATATGGCAGCACCGCCGCGGGTGTCGCCATCCAGCTTGGTAAGGATTACACCATCAAAATTAAGCCTGTCATTAAAAGCTTTGGCAGTGTTTACCGCATCCTGCCCGGTCATGGAATCTACTACAAACAACGTTTCCTGTGGCTGTAATGCCTTATGAACGTTAGCAATTTCGTTCATCATTTCCTCATCAACAGCAAGGCGGCCGGCAGTATCTACAATAACCACATTATACCCATTTGCTTTTGCGTGCTTTACGGCGTTTTGTGCAATTTCAACAGGGTTGCGGTTACCTTCTTCAGAGTACACTTCTACACCTATCTGCCCGCCGACTACATGAAGCTGGTTAATTGCCGCGGGGCGGTAAATATCGCAGGCTACCAATAGCGGTTTTTTATTCTTTTTAGTTTTAAGATAATTAGCCAGCTTCCCTGAAAAAGTGGTTTTACCCGAACCCTGGAGGCCAGACATTAATATAACTGTAGGGTTGCCGGAAAGGTTTATGCCTGCCGCATCGCCGCCCATAAGTTCAGTAAGCTCATCTTTGACCAGCTTAACCATCAACTGGCCCGGCTGAAGGGTAGTAAGCACATTTTGCCCGATAGCTTTTTCTTTTACTTTAGTGGTAAAATCCTTTGCAATTTTAAAGTTCACGTCGGCATCAAGCAACGCACGGCGCACTTCTTTCAGCGTGTCAGCTACATTTACTTCCGTAATCTTACCGTGCCCTTTTAATACATGAAAGGCTTTATCTAACTTTTCACTTAAATTATCGAACATAATTTCCCTTTTCTTTTATTGAGGTGCAAATTTAAGGATTTGATTTTGAAGTCAGATGCATTAAAACTAAAAAACCAGGGGTTTCAGCCTTTAAATAAAAAATCCTGCAACGGGCAGGATTTATTTATTATCGTATTGGCTGGTTTTGTATCAGGTCCAGGAACAGGTTTATTTTGTCTTTCAGTTCCTTACGCGGTGTAATGAAATCAAGGAACCCATGCTCCAGTACAAACTCTGCCGTCTGGAAGCCTTCCGGCAGTTCCTTGCCTGTAGTGTCCTTTACTACGCGTGGCCCTGCAAAGCCTATCAGCGCACCGGGTTCAGAAATGTTTACATCACCCAGCATGGCGTATGATGCTGTGGTACCACCCGTAGTAGGGTCAGTACAAAGCGAAATATACGGTACTTTAGCATCGGCAAGTTGTGCCAACTTTGCTGATGTTTTTGCGAGTTGCATCAGTGAGTAGGCCGCCTCCATCATCCTGGCCCCGCCTGATTTTGATATCATCACGAAAGGAACCCTGTTCCTGATGGAGTAATCAATAGCACGGGCAATTTTTTCGCCAACCACGGCGCCCATAGACCCGCCAATGAACGCAAAGTCCATACAGGCAACCACAAGGTCTTTACCTTTTGACTTTCCTACGGCTGTCCTCACAGCGTCTTTGAGTTTTGTCTTGTCTATAGCCTCTTTTAGCCTGTCGCTGTATTTTTTGGTATCCTCAAATTTTAACGGGTCTTTTGAGGTCATGTTCTTATCAAACTCCTCAAATTCATTATTGTCAAAAAGTATTTCAAAATACTCTTTGCTGCCTATCCTTACATGGTAACCGTCTTCCGGGCTTACGTAAAAGTTTTTGGCCAATTCATCTGCATCTACAATTTTTCCGGTAGGCGATTTGTACCATAAACCCTTTGGTACATCTTTTTTGTCTTCCGTTGGTGTTTGTATACCTTTTTCTGTTCTTTTAAACCAAGCCATATTCAGTTGTTCTGTTTTAGGAGTTAATAGGTTTAGGAGTTGTGTTTGGTACCTATTAACTGTTGCTATAAAGTATTTACATTATTTAAATCCGCAAAAGCCTGTTCCAGCCTCTTGTTGAAAGTAATTTCGCCTTCGCGAATCCACTTCCTTGGGTCATAGTGTTTCTTGTTAGGCGAATCAGGCCCGTCAGGACTTCCTATTTGTGTTTTAAGATAGTCTATTTTACCGGTCATGTAATCGCGTATGCCTTCAGTAAAAGCAAACTGCAGGTCGGTATCAATATTCATTTTAATAACACCGTATGATATAGCTTCCCTTATCTCCTCAAGCGTAGAGCCCGAGCCGCCATGGAAAACAAAATCTACAGGGTTATGCCCGGTGTTGAACTTGTTCTGCACATATTCCTGTGAATTCTTTAATATTTTGGGTGTAAGTTTTACGTTGCCCGGCTTGTACACGCCGTGTACGTTTCCAAAGGCAGCGGCAACAGTAAATTTATCAGATACTTTGCTTAACTCTTCATAAGCGTATGCCACCTCTTCAGGCTGTGTATACAGCTTTGAACTGTCAACATCGCTGTTATCCACACCGTCTTCCTCACCGCCGGTAATGCCTAGTTCAATTTCAAGGGTCATACCCATTTTGCTCATGCGCTCAAGGTACTTTTTGCAGGTTTCAATGTTTTCTTCAATCGGTTCTTCCGAAAGGTCGAGCATGTGCGAGCTGTACAGGGGCTTCCCGGTTTCGGCAAAATGCTTTTCGCTGGCGTCAAGCAGCCCGTCAATCCACGGTAGCAGGTTTTTGGCACAATGGTCGGTATGTAGAATAACTGTAGCGCCGTAAGCCTCGGCCAGCGTATGTATATGTTTTGCACCTGCAATACCTCCAAGTATGGCTGCCTGCTGGCCATCATTACTTAATCCTTTCCCGGCATTAAAAGCGGCGCCCCCATTAGAAAATTGTATAATAACGGGTGCTTTTAATTTTGCGGCAGTTTCAAGCACACCATTGATAGTGCTTGAGCCTGTTACATTAACTGCGGGCAGGGCAAAGCCTTTTTCTTTTGCATACCTGAAAATTTCCTGTACCTGGTCGCCGGTGGCAACACCTGGCTTGATATTGTGGGCCATTATGTTGAATTTTTAAAAATTAAACCACAAAAATAGTATTTTTAACTTTAGAAAGGATAATTAATCCCAACATTTAGGACGGCATTGGAAAAATTGTACTCCTTCAGCCAGCGGTCATTTTCGGGCCTGCCGGGGTTATACGTTTTAAAACCTACATCAAACCTTACCACAAAAAAGCTGAAATCATACCTGAGGCCAAATCCCGTACCCAATGCCAGGTCCTTAAACGATGAAAAGCCATTGAAGGTAAAATTGGGGTCGTCAACCTCATCAAGAACATTCCAGATATTACCAAGGTCGCCAAATATGGCCCCATTCATTTTCCCGAATAGGTTAAACCTCAGCTCGGCACTGTAGGCCAGCTTAAGGTTGGCTTCATTAAAATCATTGCGGCCGCCTGTCCTTCCGGGCCCAAGGCGATAGGATTGCCATGCCCTGTTATCGTTAGAGCCTCCGGCAAAGTAGCTCCTCGCAAAAGGGATAGAGTTAGAGTTTCCATAAGGTATGGCTATTCCGCCAAAGGCCCTCATAGCCAGCACGGTACCCCTGCGCAGGTCAAAGTGCTTTATCAGGTCCAGCTCCACTTTGGCGTATTGGGAGTATTCTACATCCAGAAAAGTGAGGTTACCACTGGCGCTCCTGTTGTTATTATTAGTCAGTGAAGACAACAGCCCCAGTGTATTTCCGGCGGTTTCAAGTTTTGTCTTAAAGATAAAGAAAGTGTTGTCCGTTAAATTCTGGCGGGTACTTGTGGTATATGTAAAATTTGAAGAAAAGATTAAGTTATTTTCTGTGAGGCGCTGCCTTCTTTCTTCAATACTGTTTACGTTCTTTTTGTCTTCTTCATTAAGCGTTATGTTTCCCGACTGCACATCGGCAATAAAACCATCAGTACCGCCGTCACCTATAGTAAGATTATTATCCTGGTCGAAGTAGGCAGGATTCACCTGTGCCTGGTTAGCTCTGGCTATATCGTTTAGCCGATTGTATGATGATTCATATACCCTGAAAAAAGCGCCCGCATTTACATTGCGGATATACTGGATATTAAAAAGGTCATAACGCGCTGTTACCCTGCTATTCCGCCTCGGGCTCCAGTTATAGCTTAGTATACCGGTAAAGTTTTCTTTGTCCAGCCCAATGTTGCGCTGCCTGCTTACACCGAGGCTCAACAGGCTCGAGGGTATCATTTCTTTAGAAATAATCCTATCTGTTTTAAAAGGAAAAAAGATCCTTGGGAAACTCAGCTTGGCATCGGCACCATATTCAGACACATTAAAAAATGACTTGTCCTGTATGGCGAGGTCACGGGATGAACCTATATTGCCCCGTGTTGAAAGATCCAGTATCTCGGCACCCCTGAAAATATTCCTTATGGATAGCCCAAGGCTTCCCTGGATACCAAAATCCTGGATATTGGAATGCGTAAAATCAGCGGTTACATTGAAGCGATACTTTTTGCGCGGGTTCAGGTAAATATTAGTTATCAATGAGGAGCCGCTTACATCTGTAGTATCTTCTACAAATTGTATAGAAGGATAGAAAAACACTTTAAGGTTATTTACATAGCGCAGGGTAAGGGTTCTCCTGAAGTCGGCAAACGGAGATCCCGGTGACAGGAATACGGCATCGGTTATTGCTTTTGGCCTGTAGTTAAGCCTGCCGGGGCTTATCAGGTTAAAGCCTTTGTAGCGTACGGTATCTATGGGCTGGCCTTCAGCTGAGGGATTTTTAATATGGATGTTTACACTGCTTATCTTGTACAGCTTGAAGGGCCTGACTGTAGTGGAATCACCCCTTCGTATGGTTTCGTTGTCAATGACAAGGTCAACATTGGCTTTGTAAGGAGATGTAACAGTGTCAATAATGTATCGTATAAAGTTCTGCTGGAAGCGGTAAGCACCTCTATTCCTGAAATACGTGGTAAGCCTTTCGCGTTCACCGGCAAAATCAGTTTCATTATATTGTTTACCGGGTTTGACCATAGATTCAGTTTTGGATAAATTGTAAAGGCTGTCAAGCGCCGGTGTTTCTATAAAGGCCGTAAGGGTGTCAATTATGTACGGCCTGCCTGTAATGATATTATAGGTGACCTGTGCTTTTTTTCCTTCGAGTGTATCAATGCTGTAGCCCACCTTATTCCTGAAAAAGCCTTTTTTATAATAATAGGCCGATAGGCGGTTAGCCGATTTCCTCACACGGTAGGGGTCAACAACAACAGGCGGCTCTCCTACTCTTTTAAGGAAACTGCTCAGGCCGGATACAAGAAAAGATTTACCAAGCCGCTGCACCTGTTTTTCTGAAAGCAGCCTGCGAAGGTGCTCATGCCGCCCGGGCTTGCGCTCAAGCCATGCCCTGTATGATGAATCGGCATTTTGTTTTGCCATATTATACAAGTTGAGCCTCAGCCTGTAGCCAAGTATGTTAGTGTTTGGCTGCTGGTATAACTGGTCTTTCAGCTCATCTTCAGTCTTTTTTTCGCCATTTACCTGTATTTCATTTTTCATTAAAAGGCGCTTCCCTTCAGGCACCCTTTTGGTTATGGAGCAGGAATATAATACAAGGCCAGATAAAATAATAAGTACTATTTTTGCTGTTTTATTTCTCAAGGTATTATTGCGGAATAGTAATTCAAAAATACATTTTTTATGGTTAGTAAAAACCAAATAAAATTAATAAAGGGGCTTCAGCAAAAAAAATACCGGAAACAGCACCAATTATTTTTTGCCGAAGGCATAAAGGTGGTGCAGGAACTGCTGACCTCTGATTTTGAATTATACCATTTATTTACTACTGAAGCTGTTTTTGGCACATTTGCACAGGATAAGCAAACGCTGATAACCGAAACAGAACTCAAAAAAATAAGCGCGCTTACCACGCCCAATGCCTGCCTGGCTGTTTTTGCCATGCCTGCGCCGCAGCCTGCTCCTAATAAGGGGCTGGTAGTGGCGCTTGACAACGTGCGCGACCCGGGGAACCTTGGCACCATTATCAGGCTTTGCGACTGGTTTGGCATTGAGGCCATAGTGTGTTCGGAAGCGTGTGTTGATGCCTATAATCCGAAAACGGTACAGGCAACTATGGGTTCTATTGCACGTGTAAAGGTTGCCTATACCAACCTGGAAGAGTATCTTTCAGGGGTAAGCCTTCCGGTTTACGGTACATTTATGGACGGGGAAAATATTTATAGACAACAATTTGGCCAACAAGGCGTAATAGTGCTGGGCAATGAGGCCAACGGGATTTCTCCAGAAATTCAAAAGCTGGTAACTAAAAAAATTGCAATACCCCGTTTTGGAAGGCTGCAGGTAACAGAGAGCCTTAACGTGGCCACTGCTTCAGCCATTATTTTCAGTGAGTTCAGGAGGGCTACTTAGTGGAAAGTAAAGTTGATAAGCACAGCCCGTGTTTTCATGGAGCCAACATTGCCTGTGTATTCGCTGTCAGGCCTGTTGTCCCGTATCAGTTCATCCTCCAGGCCAAATACGCCCCTTATCGAAGGCGAGAACTTGAAATACTCAAAGTACAGGTCTATACCAAAGCCAATTTCGTAATTGTTGGTCCAGCGCTTCATCCTGAATCGGTTGCTGTAATTGTCGTCCTGGGCCTGCTCGTTGCTTGAAAGGTTTAGCGTGCGCGAAAAACCGCCCAACAGGTAAGGCTTTATATTCCCGGTGCGTTTGCTTGAAAATTTGAGCAGTAACGGGAAGTGTATATAAGTTGATTTTACTTCCCTGAGCCTGTCGGCTGTTGTACCTTCTATGTTTGGAAATGTAAGGTTACGCTGAGTATAATATAAACCGGGTTCAAAACGCAGGTCCAGGTATTCAAATATCCGCAGGTTGCCCACCAGCCCCACGTTGAAGCCTGTTGTGCCTTTCTCGATAATGTCCTGCTCCGGTGGGGCAATGTAATCAAACCTGAAGCTATAGCTGTTAAAGCCAAGAAAATAGCCCCAGTGTACTCTTTGTTTATCAAAATTTTCCAGATTTATGATAGGATCCTTCCCAAAAACATTGGTGCCAAACTGGGCATGGCTGCACAGCCCGGAGAACAAGAAGGTTATTAGGAGCAATTTCTTCATGTTATTGTTTTGAAGCGGTATATATCGTTGCCACGCCAAAAGTCTGTGGCATGTGTTTCACGTCTATAAACCCAACTTTTCGTAAAATATTGTTCAGCGCTTCGCCAAAAGGGAAAACCGAAGCCGATTCGCACAGGTAAGCATATGCAGATTTATCCCGCGAAAATATCCTGCCTATAAGGGGCAATATAAAGCGGGTGTACAATTTATACCCCTGCTTGTAGGGGAACTTAACAGGGACCGATGTTTCGAGTATTACCAATAGCCCTCCCGGCTTCAATACGCGGAGTATTTCGGCGAGGCCTTTTTCAAGGGTTTCAAAATTACGTACCCCGAAGGCTACGGTAATAGCATCAAAATAATTATCCTGGAAGGGCAGGTTCTCACTGTCGCCATATACCAGTTTCACCCGGCTGTCAAGATTTTGTGCCGTTACTTTTTTTCGGCCTACTTCCATCATCCCTTCTGATATGTCAGCGCCAATAATTTCGCCTGCGCCGGTTTTAGCCATAAGCAAAGCCAGGTCGCCTGTGCCGGTAGCAATGTCCAGTATGGTTTGCGGGTTTTTGGCCGCCACAAGCTTCAGTACCTTTTTACGCCATTTTACATCAATGCCAAAAGAAATCACGCGGTTAAGGCCGTCATAACTGCCGGATATGGTATCGAACATCTGCGCTACCTGCTCTTTTTTGCCGAGGCCTGAATCTTTATAAGGGGTTACTTGTTTTGACATTACGGTATTTTGAGAAGGCAAAGATAGTGGAAGTTTTCATTAATGCTAGCTTATAGTTTGAGGTTCCATTTCGGAAGGACATTATTATTTTTGTAGAATTCATGAAGTAGATTTATTTCTACATATAATGGACTATCGCGATTTTTATCACAATAAGTTACGAACCAATCGATCTCTAATAATTCAATATTATCAATAATCATTTGGTTTTTCCATGATCGAATCCTCTTGTCCTTAAATTGATGCCCATACACTATCCTGCCTTTTATCCCTCCCTTTCCTGAGGATCTAACCGCAATATCTCCGTTAGGTTTAATGTGTCCAGAAGATCCAATATATATTATTTCCTTTGAAGAGCCACCAACCTTATAAACTACATATACGCCACTTTTATCCTGAGGCGCATTGCATTTAGCAAAAAGGTCTTCCTGAGGAGTAAATGTAAAGCTACCAGTACTGTAATTATTCAAATTAAAATTAAAGTTCATATACTTTATGATTAATAACTCTTTATATACGTTTCAAAAGTAAACTCAAACTGATGCCTTTCATCTTTCGGATGAAAAATTTTCCCGGCAACTTTCCACCTGCTCGTGTCTATTTCAGGGAAGAACGCATCGGCTTCAGGGGCAATGCCATGTACCCGGGTGAGGTCCAGCTTGTCTGCTATGTTTATGGCCTGCCTGTAAATTTCGCCACCACCTATTATAAATACCTCTTCATCCTGCGGAGATGCTGCGAGAGCAGCGTCAAGACTATTTACAACAATACAACCTTCGGCTTTGTAATCTTCCTGGCGTGTAATTATTACGTGCGTACGGTTTGGCAGTATTCCCGGCAGGCTGTCAAAGGTTTTGCGCCCCATAATGATGTAGTGCCCCGAGGTGATCTGCTTAAACCGCTTAAAATCATCAGGCAGGTGCCAAAGCATTTTATTGTCTTTGCCGAGGGCGTTATTTTCCGCAATGGCGGCAATAAGGGTAACAGTCATTTATACGGGTGTATTATCGTTTTCTACTTTCTTTTCAAGCTGGTTTATGCGGCGCTCCTGGCGTGCCACCAGCTTTGCTATTTGCTCCTGCTCCCATTTTTTATTAATGAAGCTCTCTGTTACAAATACTTTTATGAAGTGCATTACAAACAAAAATCCCCAGCCGGTTATAACCCACAGGTACCAGTCATCATATTCATCAACCTTAAGGACCTTGTTTATAATGAAGAGGAAGATACTGCTTACAAAAAATAATATGAAGTGAAAATAAACCCTTTTTTTCTGTTTTACCCTCTTCCGGGCATATTCGTAGAGTTCCTGCTGGCTGCTTTCCATATAGTAGTTTTTGGTAAAACTAAGATATACAAAATTATTTTTAGCTTTACTTTTTTTTAAATTGTAAAACAATAGCGTCCTAAACAATAAAAAAAAGAATGGTTAGTTTTT
>NZ_NOXV01000214.1 GCF_002251835.1 Flavobacterium cyanobacteriorum | reverse complement strand
AAACGTAAAAAAACCGTCTCAAGTTGTGAGACGGCTTCTTTTTTATACAGTACTATAAAGGTTTTAAGGTTAAAACTATCAGAAACTTACATATAAGAGTACTATTTTAATTACAGGTTCACTTAAAATACTGTTGCAGCATTGTAATAACAATAAAATATACAAATAAAAAAGCCTCTGATTTTCAGAGGCTTTTTTTGTGCGGGTGATAGGACTCGAACCTACACACCGTGAGGCACCAGATCCTAAGTCTGGCGTGTCTACCAATTTCACCACACCCGCGGTTACAATTCGTAAAACAGTTATTGTTCCGGTATTGTGGGTGCAAATATACGACTAGTTCCCTATTTTGCAAGAGAAAATCGAGATTTTTTAAAATTTATTTTTTCGTATTTTTGACCATCAACCGTATATATCTAAATTTTAATGGATAACATAAAAAACTACGTTCAGCAAAATAAAGAACGTTTCCTTAATGAGCTCATTGAATTACTTAAAATTCCCTCTGTAAGTGCCGACAGCGCCTATTCCCAGGATGTAATAAATACGGCACATGCCGTTAAAGCCAGCCTCGAAAAAGCAGGCTGCGACAAAGTGGAACTTTGTGAAACTCCCGGTTACCCTATTGTGTACGGCGAAAAAATAACAGACGCTAACCTGCCTACCGTACTTGTTTACGGGCATTATGACGTGCAGCCGCCCGATCCTTTAGATTTATGGACATCACCGCCGTTTGAGCCTGTTATAAAAAACACGGAGCTGCATCCTGAAGGTGCCATTTTTGCCCGTGGCGCCTGTGATGACAAAGGCCAGATGTACATGCATGTAAAGGCACTGGAATACATGGTACAGCACAACAACCTGCCGTGCAATGTTAAGTTCATGATTGAAGGCGAGGAAGAAGTTGGCTCACCAAGCCTTGCCTGGTTTGTGGAGCGTAACCACGAGAAGCTGAAGAATGATGTAATCCTTATTTCAGACACGGGAATGATTTCCAACCAGCAGCCGTCTATAACAACCGGCCTGCGCGGCCTAAGCTATGTAGAAGTTGAAGTTACCGGCCCTAACCGCGACCTGCACTCAGGCCTGTATGGCGGTGCCGTGGCCAACCCTATTAATATCCTGGCCAAGATGATTGCGCAGCTGCATGATGAGAATAACCATATTACCATTCCCGGATTTTATGACAGGGTACAGGAACTGAGCCGCGAAGAGCGCGGTGAAATGGCTAAGGCGCCTTTTTCGCTTGATGCTTACAGGCAGGCACTGGATATTGAAGATGTTTATGGCGAGGCAGGTTATACAACGAATGAACGCAACTCTATACGCCCTACACTTGATGTAAACGGCATTTGGGGAGGCTATACCGGCGAAGGCGCTAAAACAGTTATAGCCAGTAAGGCGTATGCTAAAATATCCATGCGCCTGGTGCCCGACCAGGACTGGAACGAGATAACCGAAATGTTTACGAAATATTTTGAAAGCCTTGCGCCTAAAGGTGTACGGGTAAAAGTGAAGCCTCACCATGGCGGGCAGGCTTATGTTACACCCATAGACAGCACTGGCTACCGGGCTGCGGCCGCGGCGTATGAAGAAAGTTTCGGCATACGCCCTATCCCGGTACGCTCGGGGGGAAGTATCCCGATTGTAGCCTTGTTTGAAAAAGAGCTGAAGAGCAAAACCATTATGATGGGCTTTGGCCTTGATAGTGATGCCATACACTCCCCTAATGAGCATTTCGGAATATTTAATTACCTTAAGGGTATTGAAACAATCCCCTTATTCTATAAGCATTTTACAGAAATGAGTAAATAATTTAAAATCCGCCCACTGAGGCGGATTTTTTTTCTCAAAAAAGTTGCACATGTTATTTTTTATTCTACATTTGTAGAATACATTCTAATTTTGTAGAACAATGCAGTTAACCAAAACCGAAGAACAGCTTATGCAATTTCTGTGGAAACAGGAAAAGGCATTTATGAAAGACCTTATTGATATGTTCCCTGACCCGAAACCTGCAGCAACAACAATTGCGACTCTTTTGAAGCGTATGGCCGATAAAGGTTTTGTAGGCTATAAAGAATTTGGCAAGTCAAGGGAATATTACCCGCTTATTGAGAAGTCGGCTTACTTTTCAAAACAAATGAACGGGATGATTAAAAGCTTCTTTAATAATTCAACAGCACAGTTTGCTTCATTTTTTACAAAAGAAACAAACATGACTGCCGCTGAATTGGAAGAACTTAAAGAAATAATCGATAAAGAGATTCAAAAGAAGAAAAAATGATTGTGTTTCTGATCAAATCAACCATATGCAAGGCAGTATTTCTTGCTCTATATCATTTTCTGTTGGAAAAAGAGAAGATACATGTGTTTAACCGCTTTTACCTGCTGTTTTCGCTGCTGTTTTCGCTTGCTGTACCCTTCATATCCATTCCTCTATATACAGAAGCTCCGGCGGAAACTAAACTCCTTCAACCAGCCATTGAAAAGCTACCTGTAGTTGCCGCGCTACCAGTTGAAAAAGCAGATTACCTCGCGCTTGTATTTTGGGTCATTTATGGTTTTGTAGCATCATTGCTGGCAATAAGGCTTATTAATAACATCTATAAGCTCTATAAAAAGGCGGCATCAGGCACTAAAATAACTTATGGTTCTGCAAAGCTTGTGCTTCTAGAAGGAAAAACCTTGCCACACACTTTTCTTGGTTACATCTTTTTGTCAAAAGAAGATCATGAGAACCGATGTATTGAACAAGAACTTTACATCCATGAATTAACGCATGTAAGCCAAAAGCATACATATGACCTGTTGGTTTTAGAATTACTGAAAGTGGCTTACTGGTTTAATCCGCTGCTTTACCTGTACAAGAAGGCAATACAGCTTAACCACGAATTTCTGGCTGATGAAGCTGTAACCTCGTCTGATAAGGATGTGGTGAAATATCAGCAGTTGCTGCTTTGCAAATCAACCCCACATCTCAACCTTCGCCTTGCCAGCAGCATAAACTATTCAATAACCAAAAAACGCTTTATTATGATGACAAAAACAACAACAAAGGCAAAATCTGCAATTGTTAAAATGGCCTCAGTACAGGTTATTGCCGGATTGGCTGCTTTATTTTGTATAGAATCGATTGCAAAGGAAAAACCTGCTCTTGTACCTTCCGTAAAGCAGGAACAACAATCAGGCAAAGTAACGCGTGACAAATATTTTAAAGGCGTACGCATTATTGCCTATAAAAGAGGAACAACCACAAAAACTAAAGTTATTGGAGAAAACATAATTTTAAGCAAACTTTATGAAGAGCTTACAGACGCAGAAATTGAACGCTACAAGTGGCTGCTTTATGTTCCGGAGCCTTATGTAAAAAAATCTCCTTCTTTAAAGGAAATTGAAGAATTCCTTAATTCGAAAAAATATGCTATATGGATTGACGGCAAAAATGTAAACAACAATGAACTTTTAAAATTAACGCCTAATGAAATTGCCTACTTTAGTGGTAGTATTATATTAAAAAATGCAAGGACCGAAAAACACCCCCAGCCCTATCAGTACTGGTTCTGGACACATAAGGCTTTTGACGATGCCAAAATGGGTGTACAGAAACAGCATTATGGCTCGGACACAATTGAATTTTTTCAAACAATGAGAAATGATTATAGCCGCCCTTAAGCGGCTATATTTTTTATAAATTAAATTAAGCCAGCCACTTAACAACAATATGGTGAAAAACACGTTACCTTTGTAGCATCATCAATCAAAAAATCATCAGTCATGCTAAAGCGTTTTTTCATCATCTGCTCCGGCGCAGATAAAGACCTTATCTACACCTGTTCCAACGGCGAACAGAACAAATATGCCGGTATAGGCGCTACCGTTTTCTTCACGGCAGTACTGGCCTGGATAGCCTCGGCTTATGCCCTTTATACTGTGTTTGACAATGCGTGGATGGCAGCGCTTTTTGGGCTGGTGTGGGGCTTCCTTATTTTTAATCTTGACAGGTTTATTGTTTCGACCATCAGGAAAAGGGACAGCTTTTGGCAGGAACTGGTGCAGGCATCGCCACGTATTGTGCTGGCCATGATTATTGCTATTGTGATTTCGAAGCCACTGGAAATCAAAATATTCCAGAAAGAAATTGACACTGTGCTGCTGAAAGAAAAAAATGAGCTGGCCATGGCCAATAAAAAGCAGGTAGCCAATTATTACAAGGCCGATCTTGACAAAAACAAGGCGGAAACCGACAGCCTGAAATCGGCTATTGCAAAAAAAGAAAAGGAGGTTAATGACCTTTACAGTACCTATATTACCGAAGCTGAAGGCACCAAAGGCACCCTGAAAATGGGTAAGGGCCCCGTATATGCTGAAAAAAGGCAGAAACACGACGCTGCCCTTGCCGAACTGGATACTTTGCGAAAAAATAATCTTGCCAAAATAGCTGCCAAAGAAAAAGAAGCCACAACGCTGCAAGCCAACCTGGATAAAAAAGTAACCGAGACACAGCCTATAATCGACAGCTTTGACGGCCTTATGGCACGCATTAATGCACTTGGTAAACTGCCGTGGCTGCCCTCATTTTTTATCATGCTGCTGTTCCTGGCTATAGAAACCTCCCCTATTATTGCAAAAATGCTTTCCCCGAAAGGCGAATATGATTTTAAGCTGGAGGACAGTGAAACCGCCATAAAAACCAACCTGGCGCAAAATACCTACCAGCGCGACCTGATGCGAAGCACAGATGCAGATATTTACGATGACGTATATGCAGAAATTCGCACTGACAGGGAACTTTATAACTACAAGAAGAAAAAAGCTATTGAACTGCTCGAAATGCAGGCCGACAGCTTCTCCAATAAACAGAAGAGTGTTATGTAAGATAAAAAAAGCCGCAGTAGCGGCTTTTTTTATAGGTATTTAATGATTTCGTTCTTGAGGCTGTCATATTCGCCCTGCAGTATCAGCCCGTTATCCAGTAGTTTTTTGTAATTCTGGAGTTTTTCGAACAGCTGTTCTTTGGTCAGGCCAGCCAAATCACCGTCCCTGGCCGGGGCGGCAGATTCTGGTGCGGGCGCCGATACCGTGGCAGGTATTATTTCGGCAAAATCATTTACCTCCTCCGTTTCCACTTCTTCAATTTCCGGCTGGGTTGCTGCTACAGGTTCCTGGGGTGTTGCCGGCTGGCTAAAATCAGCAGCTGGCTGTGCCTGCGCAGGCGCGTGGCCTTCCCTGAGCAGCTCCAGCTGTTCCCGGGCAAAGGTATTTATTTTGCGTGCCTGTATTTTAGGGATATAATCTATGGTAACCGTAATATCGGTAGTGGTGGTAAACGAAAATTCAGACCCCAGTATATTCTCCTTAACAAAAGTAGCCGAAACCACGTTCCAGGGATAATCCGTGAATTCCATGCTAAGGCCCAGGTTCTTAGGCTTACAGATGATAATGCGCTTATTAGTCAGGACAATAGTGTCAGGAAACACGTTTATGGCCGGTTTTTTCTGTACGCCTATGTAGCCTACTTCTTCGCCGCGCATCAGCAGGTCGTTCAATTTAGACGTAATTTTCTCTACTGCTTTCGGGTCCTGCTCCTCGTTGAGGAAATTTTTGATATGTTCTTTCATTTTACTTCAGGTTATTGCTTTGCAAATGTATAAACATTAGGCACATAAAATTATTGTGAGGCTATTTCTGCCTGTATTTTTTTTGTCAGGCTGCTATAAACCAGTTCATAGGAATGGTCTATCAGTTCCCTGAGCAACCGCCCCGGCACATCGCTATCAACTGTTACTGTATTCCAGTGTACCTTACTCATGTGGTATCCCGGCTGCACGCCTTCATACTGCGCCCTGAGCTCCAGCGCCCTGTCCGGTTCGCATTTCAGGTTAACAGAAGCTTCGCCTTTTTCCCACTGGCTTAATGATGCCAGGGCAAACATCTTGCCGCCCACCTTGAATACAAGTGTATCCTCATCAAAAGGAAAATGTTCTGTAACGCCTTTTTTACTGAGGCAGTAATCGTAAAAGTCCTGTATCGTCATAGCTACTTATTTTTATTTTTTATAAGGAGCGGCAGCCTCTGTCTTACAATAATTTTTAGTCCAACTGTGCGCAATATCTCCCTGCCACTATTAATCAGGACAGTAAAGAATTTAAAAGTTTACTTCTTGGTTAAAACTCCAAGATCAAAATCATAACTATTTTAATTGATTGGAATAACTAATCTTTCTTTAGGTTCATCTGACTATTGAACTTGCCATACTCTTCCGTCAATTTGGTCAAGTAAAATAAAATTATATACGTTCGTTGTCGGATAAAGAAAAAATCTTCCATCACTTTCTTCTTCTTTTTTAACACGAGTTATTAAAGATAGCGCAGTTTCAACCTGACTGCTTTTTGTGTCCCATTGAACTTGCCACATTTGTCCATTCCTCGTGTTCAATTTGATAAAAGTATACATATTTCTTGTAGCGAATAGTCTAAACGCGACATTACTATCCGTAGAGATATTTTGTTTTGGGGCTTCTGATGTACTTTGTGAAAAAGTAGAAAATGTGGTCAAAGCAATGATTGTTACAATAAATAATTTTCGCATATGTTTTAGTTTTTAATTGTCTGTAGGCTAAATTCCGTGATAAGCTCCACTCGCCGCACTATTTTAATGCGGCTTTAATTAGGGCTAAAAACGGATATTTTTCGCACCCTTAGGGAAACTCGTGCATTACGCCGTAAATATTAGCTATAATTATGCTTTTATTCAAGCCAGTATGTATATGATGACCCTTTAGCGTCCTATTTCACCCAGGTGGGTAAATTTAAACCCTTTTTCATATTTCAGGCCATACCCCATCATCCTGTCCATAGCCGAATGAGAAAACAAAATTATGCCTATAAGCTTAACGGGTTCAGCCCCGGCATATATTCCCAACAGATAAATTAACACGGCCACACCTGTGTGGTGAAAGAGATTATAGCTCCAGGCCCCTGCCTTATTCCCGGCTATGTAACCAAGCATGCCAATATCCGGTGCAAGTATAAGCGCCGCAAACCACCACCACTGGTAATGGAGCAGGCTGAACAGGTAAATACCCAGCGCAAACATAGCCGCTTCTTCAAGTTTAATCAGTGTATTCATACTATCTTGTATAAAACCGGTTTAGAGGGAGCAGCATCATTTTCAAACGATGCAATCTGTAAATTGAGGAGGTAACTCCCATCAGCCACTTCATCAGGTACAAATACCATTTCGGTAATTGTGGCGTCATGGCGTGCGTCAGCATTAAGGTCATTTACATCTTTAACATTCCAGAAAGCCTTATGTGCCAATAGTTTCCCTTCATCCTTTTCACGGTCCACGCTCGGCAGGTCTACCAGCAGGTGCTTCACCCCTCGTTGGCGCAGGAACACTGCTGCACTTTCTTCAAGATAGGGCGGATTGGTATTGCTGTAGTTTTTTGACATTTTAACAGTTTCATTTGGCAATGTGCGTATCACTACCGCTTCAGGTAACTTATTACCTAAAATGGTTTGTATCTGCTTTAGGGTGATAATAAGGTCTTTGCCTTTTACTTCAGGCTGTACTGACACTACTTCTGCAAGGAAGAAAAATTGCTTCAATGCTTTGTTGATGCTATAGAAATCCTTTGTAATATGCCCCAGGCATTCGGTATGGGTACCGTGCCCGTGCGGATTAAATACAATGTTGTTGAAGTTGGTGGAGGCGCCCCGGCTTACACTGCCTGTCCAGTCACCTATTGTTACAGGCGCTATAACCGGCTTATCAATATACCAGGCAACAGGGTTTTTTTCATCTGCACTAAGGGGTATAGAAATATCTATTGGCCGTGAAAAATCAACAGTGAATAGTACATCATTATGTGTTATGGTAGCTTTCATAGGCTGGTGGTTTCAGCCCAAATTTATAAAAAACAGGTCACTTGCCATCCCGTCGGTTAAAAACTTTCCTTTTCTGGTGGCCCTTATTGTGCCGGCAGCAAAACTAAGATGCCCCTGCCTGATGTGCTTTTGGGCTTCCCTTAACAGGTAATTGCTATACCGCAATCCAAATTCGCGTTTTACCTTTTCTACCGATACACCCCAAACCGTACGCAGGCTTGTCATAACATATTCGTTGTAGCGGTCATTTTTAGTAAGCACTTCACGCTCAAGCGGCACCTGCCCCGCCTGTATGGCATGTATGTATAAATTATTGTTACTGATATTCCATCCCCGTGAATGGCCATCGTAACTATGGGCTGAAGGGCCTATGCCCAAATAGTGCTTACCGAGCCAGTAAGCCGTGTTATTCTTTGAAAAATAACCTTCCCTGCCAAAATTAGAAAGTTCATAATGAATAAAGCCTGCCTGCTCAAGTTTGTCAACCAGCAACAGGAAGTGCTCCTGTGCGGCCTCATCGCTGGGTGCTGCTATAATACCCTTCTGCACCAGCTTGTGCAGCGCCGTTTTTGGCTCTACCGTAAGGGCATAGCTGGAAATGTGCGGCACGCCGAAAGACAGTGCCTTATTTATATTCTGCATCCACTTTTCATTGCCCATGCCGGGGATGCCGTAAATCAGGTCTATTGAAATATTATCAAAATAGTTTACTGCTTCAGTCAGGCAGGCTTCGGCATCAAGGGCGTCATGGGCACGGTTCATCATCTTCAGGTCGTCTTCGAAAAACGACTGGATACCGATGCTTAACCTGTTAATTTGTGTATTTGATAATTCCGCTATCCGTAAAGCTGACAAATCGTCGGGATTAGCCTCAAGGGTAATTTCAGGATTATCAGTAACAGTGAAATTTTGATATACGGCATCAATAATAAAATTTATCTGTTTATTACTCAATACCGATGGCGTACCCCCGCCAAAATAAATGGTTTCTACAGGTTCGCCTGCCAGCTCATCCCTGCGCAGAGTTATTTCTTTTGCAAGCGCCTCTACCATAGCTTCCCTGTTCTTCATGGAAGTTGAGAAATGGAAGTCGCAGTAATGGCATGCCTGCCTGCAAAAAGGGATATGGATATAGATACCTGCCATGATTTGATTTCTAAAGCGTGAAATATTATTTTATCCTGCCTGCATTTTGTTTAACAAAAGCATCCCAACCGGAGTAACTTTTATCCCCTACCGTTTTGCCTGAATTAAAAAAATGGCAGACTGCCGCTGCAAGCCCGTCGGTACTGTCCAGGTTTTTCGGCAGCTCTTTAAGCCCCAACAGCTGCTGGAGCATTTTTGCTACCTGCTCCTTACTGGCGGCGCCGTTACCGGTTATGGCCATTTTTATTTTCTTCGGCTCATATTCCGTAATAGGGATCTGGCGCGACAAACCTGCTGCCATAGCCACGCCCTGGGCCCGGCCCAGCTTAAGCATAGACTGCACGTTTTTACCGAAAAAAGGCGCTTCAATGGCTATTTCGTCAGGATGATGGGTATCAATAAGTTCTATAGTACGCTGGAATATAGCCCTGAGCTTTACGTAATGGTCTTCGTATTTTGCAAGGTGCAGCTCATTTAGCTGGATGAACTCCATCTTTTTATTTACTACCCTTATAAGGCCAAAACCCATAATAGTAGTGCCGGGGTCAATACCAAGTATGATGCGCTCCTGTGACAATTTGCTGCGTGATTATGCCTTTTGCAAAGCTACTTATTATTATTTTTACTTTGTGATGATTACGGGAAGAATAAACTGGCTGGTTACGGGTACCCCTTCTTTTTGGGCAGGTTCTATTTTGGGGAAATCTGCCAGGTGTGCGTTCAGGACGCTGTCTATAGCTTTAACGTTGACCGAAAGGCCGGCTTCATTGAGCTGCGGCTCAAACTTTACAGCTGCATCAGCAAACACAGTTACCTTAACCCTCAGGGTATCATTTTCAGGATAAACAAGCGCCAGGGCGCCATCATTAAGCCTTTCGCTTACCAGGCGGGCCATACCCTCAAAAAAGCATTTTTTCTGCGCCTCTTTATCGAGTATCCCCCCGCATCCTGCAACAGATGGATAAGTGCTTACTTCCTTCCAGTTGATTTCGCCCAGGCGTTTCCGCAGCAGCTCTTCCTCATCAGGCACCTGCCTGTCAAAAAGCTGGCAGGAACACAGCAGTAATAGTAATAACAGGGCCGTTGCTTTATTCATGGCTTAACTATAGCTATGTCAAAAATAAAGAAAAATTTACAGCAACCCCATTTAATATATCAGGTAGTTTCTTTAGTAATCCATTTGGGAGTTTCAGGTGCCTTATAATTGCGCATCTTTTCCAGGAGCCTGTCCATATTTTCATCCACCAGTATCATGTCCCTGTTGTCCTGTTTGAGCAACCCTTTTTGCACGGCTTCATCAATAAAGGCAAGAAGGCTGTTATAAAACCCTGAAACGTTCAATAACCCCACAGGCTTTTTATGCAGCCCCAGCTGTGCCCATGTGAGCATTTCAAATAATTCTTCCAGTGTGCCAAAGCCGCCGGGAAGGGTAATAATGCCATCGCTGAGCCCGTGCATCTCTAACTTGCGCTCATGCATGGTATTAACAATTATTAGCCGGGTAAGGCCTGTGTGCGCTATTTCTTTAGTTTGCAGGAAATGCGGCAATACACCTGTTACTTGGCCTCCGGCAGCAAGCGCGCCATCGGCCACGGCACCCATAAGCCCTACACAGGCACCTCCATAAACTACACCAATGTTATTTTTTGCCAATGTGTACCCTGTAGTATAGGCCTCTTTTTGAAAAAGCGGGTCATTACCATGGCTTGAAGCACAAAAAACAGTAATAGTTTGCATAATGATGAAGTATATAAAAATCAAAAAAGCCCTCCAAATTAATGGAAAGCTTTTCATTGGTCTAACTACTAAACCTACCCGCCACGGCGGGCATAAACAACACAACTAATCTTAAATATTTTCGCGGAAAAAAGCCTCCCGAATCCGAGAGGCTTTCTCTGCTTTTAGCGGTCTGGACGGGACTCGAACCCGCGACCCCGTGCGTGACAGGCACGTATTCTAACCAACTGAACTACCAAACCAGCGCTTAATTGCGGTTGCAAATATACAACAGATTTTTATTTCTCCAAACCTTTGCTACACAAAAATAAAATTATTTTACCCGCAGCTATCCAAACTTTTGTTTCTCAACAAGGTAAGTGGTCAATATTTTTTCAAAATCCTCATGGACAGAAACAGGCACATACCTGATTTTATACTGGATACACGTATCTGCTACTTTCCTGAAATACAACGCTACGCTTTTTTCATATTCTTCCTTTACATTTTCAGCAAACAAGTTTACTTCCTCGCCAGTCTCAACATCTATAAATTTACGGGGATTATTATCAAAATCAAGACTAAATTCCGTTTTTTTATCAATTACATGGAAAAGCACCACCTTGTGCTTATTATGTTTTAAGTGCTGCAGGGCATCAAAAAGCGCATCATCCTTGCCAGGCTGGAACATATCTGTGAACAGGATAATCATGGAACGGCGGTGCATTTTCTGCGCAATCTGGTGCAAAAACGTCACTGTATCGGTATTTTTTGCTGCTTTTGGCGAAGCCACCACACCCTCAAGTTTATCCAAAAGCATCCTGTGGTGCCTGTCGCTGCCTTTCTCCGGGGCATAAAACTCATATATATCTGAATAAATACTAAGCCCAACGGCGTCCCGCTGGCGTTTTAGCAGGTCCATGAGAACCGCAGATGCGAGTACCGAAAACCCTATTTTGTTCCTATAAAATGGCTGGCCCTCCTTTAAAACCGGGTAATGCATTGACGAAGAACTGTCTATTATCAAATGGCAGCGCAAATTTGTCTCTTCCTCATAGCGCTTGGTATAAAGCCTGTCCGTTTTAGCGTATAGTTTCCAGTCAATATGCCGCGTACTTTCACCTGCATTGTAGATTTTATGTTCGGCAAATTCTGATGAAAATCCGTGGAAAGGGCTTTTATGCATACCCGATATAAAGCCTTCCACTATCTGGTTGGCTAAAAGCTCTAAATGGCCGAAACCTGAAATTTTTTCTAATTGTGCTTCGATCTTCATATCCCAAATGTATGAAATTGTAAAGAATTAAACACTGAACGTTTATCTATTATTATAGAAAATAAAAAGCCCCCGCTCTCGCAGGGGCAATATCTAAAAGCAATTCAGATAATATTTTACAACAGGGCATCAATTGCATTGGTGTAGGTCTGCTTTGGCGCAACGCCTACTTGGCGTCCTACTACTTCACCATTTTGGAAAACAAGGACAGTAGGGATATTCCTTACCCCATATTTTGCGGCGAACTCCTGGTTGGCATCCACATCAACTTTGCCTACCACGGCCTTACCTTCATATTCTTTGCTGATTTCATCAATGATTGGGCCTACCATCCTGCAGGGGCCGCACCATGCTGCCCAGAAATCTACAAGTACCGGTTTTTCTGATTTTAACACTACTTCTTCAAAAGTAGCATCAGTTATTGCTTGTGCCATAATATACTTTTGCTTTAAATTATTCTGCAAATTTAGCTACAATTGCCCAATAAAATTGTTAAACATATATTAGTTTTAACTATACCTATATAAGAAAAAATTATCAGAATTTTAGTTCAGCCTGAAGGTGATATTCAGCTTCTCCAACGCTGCCAGCAAATCATTTGTGATGCTTATTTTGAGCTTCCTGCTGGGCATTGAGAGCTTAGTAACAACCTGTACATCTGCAACATCGGCAACTACAGGTTCTTCCATCCCGGTCAGTTCAGCATCTGGTTCCATGTCATCATCAGCTGCTACCAGTACTTTATTTTCTACTACAACCTGTTTCTTTACTTTTTCAAGTTCCATCACCTCAAACTGTACCGTATGGTCGCCCCTGCTGCCGGTAAAAAGTTTATGCAATTTCAGCATCTGGTCTTCATGCAGCTCTGCCACATTGAATTGTATAATAAGTTTTTTTGCAAAAGCCGGCAATACATCCTGCAGGTATTGTATGGCTACAAACTGTAGCCTTGGCTCGCCACGTTTACCTTCTGCATTAACCCAGCCTTCGCGCACCATTACTTTGATGTATGTAAAATTATTTGCAATTAAAAAATGCCTGAACTTTAAGTACTCTTCGCCATATATCCTGAACTCGTGGCTTTCATCGTATCCTTCAAGCATAAATGATGCCCAGCCCTTGCCATTTTTGGCCACTTTATGCTGCACGTTTGATATGATGCCCCCAAAACTGAGGTTTTTATTTACATGCTGTTCAAGGTTTTTAAGTACATCAAGCCTGGCGTTACAAAAATATTTCATTTCAAACTTGTAATCATCAAGCGGGTGGCCGGAAATGTATATACCCACAACTTCCCTTTCTTTGGCCAGTTTTTCCATAGTGCTCCACTCTTCGCAGGGCGGCACTACCGGTTCAGGTATCTGTACTTCGCTTGTTTCGCCGAAAAGGCTTACCTGGCTTGAATTTTCATTTTCCTGGAATTTAGAGCCATAGCGCATTGCCTTTTCAAGGAAACTAATATTTTCTGTGCTGTCAATATGGAAATATTGCGCCCGGTGTGTATTGGCAAAACAGTCAAAGCCACCGGCCAGCGCCAGGTTCTCGAAAGCTTTTTTATTGGCTGCCCGCAGGTCCACACGTTTAGCAAGGTCAAAAATCGATTTGTATTTACCGTTTTTCCTGTTTTCTACAATAGTATCAACCGCACCGGCTCCAACACCTTTAATAGCACCCATACCAAAACGTACGGCGCCCTGGCCGTTTACAGTAAACTTATAATATGATTCATTGACATCAGGGCCAAGCACCTGCAAGCCCATACGCTTACATTCTTCCATAAAGAAAGATACCTGCTTAATGTCGTTCATGTTGTTGGAAAGCACGGCTGCCATGTATTCAGCGGGATAGTGCGCTTTCAGGTACGCTGTCTGGTACGCTACCCAGGCATAGCAGGTAGAATGTGATTTATTGAACGCGTAGCTGGCAAAAGCTTCCCAGTCTTTCCATATTTTTTCAAGTGTAGCAGGGTCATGGCCTTTGGCGGCTGCCTGTTCCACAAACTTAGGCTTCATTTTGTCCAGTACGTCCTTCTGCTTTTTACCCATTGCTTTGCGCAGTACATCGGCTTCACCTTTAGTAAAGCCTGCCAGTTTTTGCGAAAGCAGCATCACCTGCTCCTGGTAAACTGTGATACCGTACGTTTCCTTAAGGTACTCCTCACAGGCATCAAGGTCGTACTTTATTTCTTCCTCACCATTCTTCCTGCGGATGAAGCTTGGGATGTATTCCAGCGGGCCCGGGCGGTACAGCGCGTTCATGGCAATAAGGTCGGCAAACACAGTAGGCTTCAGCTCCTTCATGTATTTTTGCATACCGGGCGATTCGTACTGGAATATACCCACTGTTTCACCACGCTGGAAAAGCTCGTACGTTTTCTGGTCGTCAATGGGGAAATTATCAGGGTCAAGCTCAATGCCAAAACGGTATTTTACGAGCTTAACCGTATCTTTTATAAGGGTAAGGGTTTTCAGCCCCAGGAAGTCCATTTTAAGCAATCCGGCGCTTTCTACCACCGAGTTATCAAACTGGGTTACATACAGGTCTGAATCTTTCGCAACGGATACCGGAACGAAATTAGTGATATCATCAGGTGTAATGATAACCCCGCAGGCATGTATCCCTGTATTTCGTAAAGAACCTTCCAGTACCTTTGCCTGCTGGATGGTTTCCGAACTCAGGTCGCCTGCCTCTGCTAACGAGATTAGTTCCTGCACCCTGTCATATTCGTCTGAGCGCAATGCCCCGCGGAGGGCATTGGCATCCATGTTGAATATCTTGGCCAGCTTCATGTTGGGGATAAGCTTAGCTATCTTATCCGCCTCAAACAGCGGCAGGTCGAGCACACGGGCAGTATCTCGGATAGATGATTTTGCGGCCATGGTACCGTAGGTAATAATCTGCGCTACCTGGTTGGCACCATATTTATTGATTACATAATCCATAACCCTGCCACGGCCCTCATCGTCAAAGTCAATATCGATGTCGGGCATTGAAATACGGTCAGGATTAAGGAAGCGCTCAAAAAGCAGGTCGTATTCTATCGGGTCAATATTGGTTATCCCGAGACAGTAGGCCACAGCCGAACCGGCAGCAGAACCCCTTCCCGGACCTACCGATACGCCAAGGTTACGCGCTTCGGCAATAAAATCCTGTACTATAAGGAAATAGCCCGGATAACCGGTATTCTCAATGGTTTTTAGTTCAAAATCAAGTCGCTCACGGATATCATCAGTGATTTCTTTGTATCGCTTTTCAGCACCTTTGTAGGTAAGGTACCGCAAATATTTATTTTCACCCCGCTTGCCCCCGTCAACCTCGTCTTCAGGGTCCTGGAACTCTCCGGGAATATCAAACTTAGGAAGCAGTACATCGCGGTATAATGAATACGTTTCAACTTTATTTACAATTTCCTGTATATTAATAATGGCTTCAGGCAGGTCGGCAAAGAGATTTTTCATCTCCTCCCCTGGCTTAAAGTAATACTCGCTGTTAGGCAGCCCGTATCGGAAACCGCGGCCACGGCCTATGGGAGTAGCCAGTTTCTCTCCATCTTTAACACAAAGAAGAATGTCATGCGCATGAGAATCTTCCTTTTCTACGTAATAGGTATTGTTGGTAGCCACCAGCTTTACATTGTGCTTGCGTGCCAGGCTTATGAGCGACTGGTTTACCCGGTTCTCATCCTCCTGGTTGTGGCGCATTACCTCAATGTAAAAGTCATCGCCAAACTCGTTCTTCCACCATAACAATGCTTCTTCGGCCTGGTTTTCGCCAATATTGAGTATTTTATTCGGAATCTCACCGTACAGGTTGCCTGAAAGCACAATAATGTCTTCCTTATATTGCTGAATAACTTTTTTATCAATCCTCGGTACATAATAAAATCCGTCAGTATAAGCTATAGATGACATTTTTGCCAGGTTATGGTAACCTTTCTTGTTTTTGGCAAGCATTACTATCTGGTAGCCGTTGTCTTTGCGGGTTTTATCTTTATAGTCATCACACACATAAAATTCGCAACCCACTATTGGTTTCATGATTACCTCTGTGGGCTGTTCGCCATTTTCAACTGCAGCCTTATTTTTGGCTTCGGCAGCTTTATTATGGTTAAGCACGTTGCTCACAAAATGGAAAGCGCCCATCATGTTGCCATGGTCGGTTATAGCAACAGCGGGCATTTTATATTTAGCTGCTGCCTTAACCAAATCGGGTACGGCTATGGTACTTTGAAGTACAGAAAATTGTGTGTGGTTGTGCAGGTGGACGAAATCAACAGCGGCAAGGTCCTGCTTAACCTGCGGGGTTTGTACCTGTAGTACTTCCGATGATTTCAGCTTCTCGAGGCGTTTACGCACCTCTTCAGATGCCCGCTTTAAGTTGATGTGCTTTAACCCAATGAGCTGTACAGGCTGGGGGTTTCTTGTTTTAAATTCATGAAAATAAGTTGGGTGTACATCCAGCTCTTCATGCGTAAAAACTTCACGTTTTAAAAGCTCCAGGAAACAACGGGTTGTTGCCTCAACATCGGCGGTAGCGTTGTGTGCCTCTGCAAAAGGTTCTCCGAAAAGGTACTCATGCAGCTCTGTAAGTGTGGGCAGCTTGAATTTCCCGCCACGCCCCCCGGGAAGCTTAAGTAATTCAGCCGTGATTTCAGTACATGTATCGAGTACTTTCATGGCCGGCAAATTAGTTTCAACAGCCATACGGTGGAACTCACACCCCATGATATTGACATCAAAGCCTACATTTTGCCCTACAATAAATTTGGCTTTTGACAAGGCTGCATTGAACTTTTCAAGCACCTCTGCCAGCGGCAAACCCTCTTCAAGGGCAAGCTCGGTACAAATTCCGTGTACGCGCTCGGCGTCATAAGGGATATTGAAACCTTCGGGTTTTATAATAAAATCCTGGTGCTCCACAAGGGCGCCCATATCATCGTGCAGCTGCCAGGCTATCTGTATGCAGCGCGGCCAGTTATCCGTGTCGGTAACGGGTGCGTCCCAGCGCTTAGGCAATCCTGTTGTTTCAGTATCAAAAATCAAGTACATAAACCCGGCGGAATTTGGAAGTTAGAATAAGGAACTGCTTACAGCAGATTTTCCAAAAATACGCTAATTTAGGGAAGCTGTAAAACCGAATTATCAACAAATAAAAGAAGCCGTCTCACAACTTGAGACGGTTTTTTTACGTTTT
>NZ_NOXV01000222.1 GCF_002251835.1 Flavobacterium cyanobacteriorum | reverse complement strand
CGGCATCCTCCCCGCCGCCCGCTTTTGCGGCGGGGAGATATAGCTGACAGCAGGACCAAGCCGCCGCAAGAGCACCATGGGTCACCTGCTCCTAAAAAATAAATGTAGGGGTTCCGGTTCTAAATTTCTTTTATTTATGCAAAAAATACGACACTGATATGGAGCCATAGTAGTAGCCCGTGATGACTATGTTGGATAGTTCCTTGCCCCTGTAGTTGAAACTGTAGGAAAGGTTCCAGTTATTGCGCCTGTATTTGATACCTGCTTCGGCATTAAAGCGGAAGGGTATGAGGCCAAAAGTCACCGGGCTTGTTTCATTAAAAAGGCTGCCCTGTATGGTAGCATCATATGCCTGGTAGTTGACCATCGGCCAGAAGTACAGGTAAAACTCCCTGCGGCCTTTGTATTTTGCAGGGTCTTTGTCCAGGGCAGCACCATACAGGCTGGAGTCATACACCGGCAGTAGGATATCTTTAAGGCTTACTCGGGCAAGCGCCCCTACCGAAACGCCCGTCCATATCGTCCCTGCCTCCAGGCCGGCAGTAATGTGCACATCGGTTTTTTGGTAAAAGCGTGTTTTAAGAATCTTTTTGCTGTAGAACATACCCGCCTGCAGGGCGGGATTGGTTTTTATCTGATATTCCCACCCCCTTACCCGCTTATAGCCCAAGAGGTAATGCAGGCCCTTCTGCACGGCTTCCGCCTGCGACTCCGGCCCTACAACCCCTATCTGAAAATTCACCTTCAGCACATCTTCGCTGAGGAAGAACTTATTGATGCCTGCTTCCGCAAAAAGATAGCCGGCAAAAGGGCGGTCATGGTAGTTGATGTCTTTAGGCTGCGATGTTTGCGGGTTATAGATGTACTGCCCTATCCTGAACTCGGTTATGCGCTTAGCCAGCTTCGGGTTGGAATGGGTGCCGAGGTAGCGGTAAAAAACCTCAAGGCCAGCGGTATAATACTGGTCGTTTTCCCAGGAAGTATACAGGTCATTATCGGTTATGACACCTATTTCAGAGGGCCTTTGCGCGGCAGCAAAATTGTAAGTCAGCAGCGTTGCTATAAGTAGTAGCCTTGCCATCAGTACTCGAGCTTTACGTACCGCATCAGCCTTACAATCTTGTTTTTCTTCCGCTGGATATAAGGCGAAGAATTAACGGCTTTATAGCGGATGGGGTTGGGTAAAATAGCGGCAATGCCGGCAGCCTGTTGCTTAGTAAGGGAAGAAGCGCTTTTTTTGTACCAATGCTGCGCGGCGGCCTGCGCCCCGTACACACCCTTACCCATTTCTATACTGTTAAGGTATACTTCCATAATGCGCTCCTTGCTCCAGAGCATTTCTATCAAAAAAGTAAAATAAGCCTCTAATGCCTTGCGCACATAGCTCCTGCCCTGCCATAAAAAAACATTTTTAGCTGTTTGCTGCGATATGGTACTGCCCCCTTTAATCTTTCGCCCTTTTTTGTTGTTCTTATAAGCTTTGTACATCGCATCAAAATCGAAACCGTGATGGGAAAGGAAAGTAGCATCTTCGCTGGCAATAACCGCTTTTTGGAGGTTGGGTGAAATGTCCTCAAGCGGTACCCAGTCGTGACTGAGGCCCACTTTTTCTTCATCCCAATATTCAAAATAGCGCGAAACCATAAGGGGTGTTATCGGCACCGGCACCCAGCGGAACAGCAGTACCGAAAACACGGAAAGCACTATGAACCAAAGGATGATTTTTAAGAAAAAACGGGTGATTTTCCGGAACATACCTGCCTGATTATTGCCTGCAAAATTAATAATAATTTCTACTTGATTTGTTTTAAACCAGCCCTGCCAGTTCCGCGCCTACAATGCTGCCAATGGCTACGCCCATGCCACCCAGGCGCACACCACAATAAACATGCTCTGAAAGCTGCTGTACCACAGGCATTTTGTGGCTGCCCATACCCATAATACCGCTCCAGCGATGTGCAATGGTAAATTCGGTATCGGGTAGTATAATTTCCCTGAGCACCTGTTCAAGGCGGCCCTGTATTCTATCTGTAGTACCGAAAGCAGTAGTGGTTTCACCCTCAAAATCAAGGTTGCGGGCACCGCCCAGCAGTATCCTGTTGTCAATATTCCGGAAATAATAATAACCCCTGTCAATATGGAAAGTCCCTTTAATATCAAGCCCTGCTATCGGCTCTGTTATAAGTACCTGTGCCCTGGCAGGCATTACGGCGCCGTTGGTAATTGAAGTGGCAAAGCCGTTGGTAGCGAACAGCAGTTTTTTTGCTGAAAAGCTGAAATCACCGAGGCTTACCTGCACACAATCCTGCATTTCATGATACGCTGTAACAGTTTGCCCGTTAAGCACCAGTATATCATGTTTTAACGCCTCTTTCAGCAGCGCCTGCATCATGCTGCCGGTATCAATCTGCGCCTCAAATGGATTAAAGATAAGATATTCGTGTATGCCTTTAAAACCAAACCTGTCCACTTCCCGGGCAAATACATCGGTTTTAAAAAGCGGTTTCAGCAATTCGTTCACAAAAGGCATTCGGCGCAGGCACTCTTCATAGCCGGCAGTGTCTTCTTTTAAAAAAAGCTCATAGCCGCCGTAAGGCTTCAGGTCAATGGCAGCATCACCCAGCCTGCGCCTAAGCAGCTGCAGGCCCTCCCAGCGTTTACGGATAAGCGCGATTACCTCTTCTTCGGTATGGTTATTTAGGTCGTCAATAATTTCTGATAGGCTCCCGAAACAGGCAAAACCGGCATTTTTTGTACTGGCGCCCTGTGGCAAAGGCCCCCTTTCCAGCACCAGTATCCTGCTTTCGGGGAAACGTTCCCTGAGGCGCAGTGCCGCGTGCAGCCCCACTATACCGCTACCAACAACTGCAAAATCTATGTTGGTAAACCAGCTTTTTATTTCCCAATAGCCCAGGTTCATCCCGGCAGATTATTGTCCTGTCCGTCTTCAAGCTCCTCCACAGCTTCCTGCTCGGTAACTTTTTTGCCTTTAATAGCATTAAGCAATACCGGTATCGTAGTGATGGCAACAATACCCAGCACAATAAATTCTATGTATGCCTTAAGGTCTATATTAAGCTTCTGAAGAAAAAACTCGTAGAGGTAATGTCCTGCAAAAATAAGCGTGAATGCCCACATAAAGGAACTTAACACATTAAAGAACATGAACCTCTTCCTGTCCATTTTTACAATTCCTGCAATAATAGGGGCGAAAGTGCGCACAACAGGTATAAACCGTGCAAATATGATGGCGCGCCCACCGTGCTTTTCAAAAAATTCGTGCGACTGTATAAGGTATTTCTTTTTGAACCAGAAGGAATCTTCGCGGGTATAGAGGTACGTGCCGCTTTTTAAACCAAACCAGTAGCCAAATGAATTGCCCACGATACCTGCTGCGGCTACCAGCATGGAAAGTAGGGTTACATTCATAAAATCACTTTCAAGCGGCATAACAGTTGACATAAGTTCACCGCTGTAAATGCCGGCAAGGAACAAAAGGCTGTCGCCCGGAAGGAAGAACCCCGCAAACAGGCCGGTTTCGGCAAATACAATGAAAAGTACCACGTATAGGCCAATAGGTACGCCGCCTATTTCGAGGGTAATATAAAATTCAGGGTTTAGTAATTGTGTCCAGTGGAAACTGTCCATATAATTTAATTTTGATTGATTAATTCTCAGTGTTTCTTTCCCATTTATCTACCGCTGTTGTGGCCAGTGCATTGCCCAGCACATTGGTTGCACTGCGGAACATATCGCAAAAGTGGTCAATAGGCAGTATCAGCGCAATGCCTTCGGGCGGTATGCCGAACATGGCACATGTGGCCACCACCACTATGAGCGATGCCCTGGGTACGCCCGCAACACCTTTGCTGGTAAGCATAAGCACCAGGAGCATAAGTATCTGTTTTTCCAGCGGCATATCAATATTGTAAACCTGTGCTATAAAAAGGCTGGCAAAGGTCATATACATCATACTGCCGTCAAGGTTAAAAGAGTAGCCCAGGGGCAGCGTGAAGGATACGATTTTAGGATCGGCGCCAAAACGCTCCAGCTCTTCGGTCAGCTTAGGGAAAACCGCTTCACTGCTGGTAGTTGAAAATGCTATGAGCAGCGGGCTGGCAAGCCTCTTAAGCAATGTCCAGAGCCTCTTGCCCAAAATGAGGTAACCTATAAAAAGCAAAATTGCCCAGAGCAGGAGTATCCCTAAAAGGAAGGCACCGAAGTAACTGATGTAAACGCCCAGTATGCCAAGCCCCCATATGGCAATGGCTGCAGCTACAGCGCCTAATACGCCAAACGGCGCTACCCACATGATATAGCCGACTATTTTAAGTACTACGTGTGACACGGTATCAAGCGCCCTGATGATTGGTTTTGAGTAATCGCCCATAGAGGCCAGTGCGATACCAAACATTATAGAAAAAATTACTATCTGCAGTATCTCATTAGTAGCCATAGCTTCAAACAGGCTTTTAGGCACCACATGGGTCACAAACTGCTCTAATGAAAAATCGCCTGTTTTTTCAACCAGTTCTTTTGCGGAATCTTCATTGGCAAGGCTCCTGTCGATACCATCACCGGGCCGCAGCCAGTTAACCAGGAGCATACCCAGCAGCAGCGACATAAGTGATGCGGTGACGAACCAGCCAAGGGCTTTACCTCCCACGCGGCCTACCATCCTCATGTCACCCATTTTTGCAATACCCACCACCAGTGTAGAAAAAACCAGTGGCGCGATGATCATCTGGATGAGGCGTATGAATATAGTACCCAGCAGCTTTATTTTTTTTGCAAATGCTGCCGCGTCTGCCGGCAGGTAGTTGGTGTTAACGTACCACCCCAGAAGCACGCCAAGTACAAGGCCCCCGATAATGGCTATAAAAAGTTTAGTATTGCTCTTCACATGCTTGGTTTTAAGTCCGTGAAATTAACCCTTTTTTTTTAAAGCAGCCCCAGCTGCTGCGAATTAATAGCTGTAGTTATAACATATTCAATTATCAATTTTCTAAATAAAAAAGTTTATTCATGCCAATTGTAATGTTTATTTTATAAAATTTTTATAAAAAAATAAACTTAAGTAATTTACATTGCGTTTAACGCAACTGCCAAATTACTATGGGATCAGAAGTGCTCACATTCGTATTAACCTCAGAAAAAAACATTTTCAGAATTTCCCATAGCCAGATTGCGGAATTTCGCCGGCCGCATAGCAATTATTTTAGGTATAAAGTTGTACAACTTATCAAAGCAACGTCTCCCCCTGCTGCTCATAAAAAGCATCTACATGCAAATCAGGCATAGTTGAAGCCATTACGGCCAGCTGGTCGCAACGCTCGTTCTGGGGGTGGCTGTTGTGGCCTTTTATCCATTTAAAGTCAACCTTGTGCCTGCGGTAAATTTTCAGGAAACGCACCCACAGGTCAGGGTTCTTTTTACCTGCAAAGCCTTTTTTTTCCCAGCCGAACACCCATCCTTTGGTAACAGAGTCAACCACATACTTAGAATCCGACACAACAAGTACAGTAGTATTTGGTTTAGTGAGCTTTTCCAGGCCTACAATTACTGCCAGCAGTTCCATGCGGTTATTGGTAGTAAGGCGGAAACCTTCGTAAAACTCCTTACGATAGCCGGTGCCTGCCTGCTCCAGTATCACGCCATAGCCACCCGGACCGGGGTTTCCCTTAGCCGCGCCATCGGTATATAAGTGGACTGTGTGCATTGTTAGATTCTTAGAATTTTAGATTGTTTGATTATTGGACTTGGAGAGTATCAGACTTTTAGATTTTAGGACACAAAACCTGCTAATTATTTAAACTGTCTTGCAGTCGAACAGTCTGAAAATCTAAAAATCCTCTTTAAGCAACTTTTCAATCACCTCAGAAAAATACCGGTGTTCCAGCTCCAGCACACGGGCCGCTACTTCTTCCGGCGTGGCACAATCATCAACCGCTACGGCTTGCTGGAATATGATATTACCCTCATCATAATTAGCATTTACATAATGGATAGTTATGCCGCTTTCGGCCTCTTTATTTTCATGTACCGCACGGTGTACATTAATCCCGTACATGCCTTTTCCGCCATATTTAGGCAGCAGCGCAGGATGTATATTAACTATTTTTTCAGGGTAGGCCGCTATTATATCAGACGGGAACTTCCACAGGAAGCCCGCCAGCACTATCAGGTGTGGGTTAAATTCCCTTACCTGCTCCAGCACCCTGCCGCTGTTAAGGTCATCGCGGGTAAAAACAACGGCAGGCACATGGTAAGCCTGCGCTTTTTCAATAACGCCGGCCATAGCATTGTTGGTGAAAACTGCTGCCACTCCTGCCCCGGGATTATTTTTAAAATGATTCATTATCCGCTGCGCATTGGAGCCGCTGCCTGATGCAAAAAGTATAATATTTTTCATCTTTACCCCCTTGTTTTCAGTACTGCAAAAAAAAGAATAATAATCGGCTGTTTAATATTTTTATAAAATTAATTTTTTAATTTAGTGCACACATTTTTTGGGTAAAACTCGGTTTTAAAATAAAGTTTTTTATTTTTGCCGTCAATTTAAATTCTAAAATTAAAGATTATGTCAGACATTGCATCAAGAGTAAAAGCTATTATCGTAGACAAATTAGGTGTTGACGAGAACGAGGTTGTAACAGAGGCAAGCTTCACTAACGATTTGGGAGCTGATTCACTAGACACTGTTGAGCTTATCATGGAGTTTGAAAAAGAATTTGATATTCAGATCCCGGATGATCAGGCTGAAAACATATCTACTGTAGGCCAGGCTATCTCTTACATTGAAGAAGCAAAAAAATAATAAATAATATGACATCCATGTAAGCAATGCATGGATGTTATTATTTATTGCCATCAGATAATGGCTTTGAACAAATGAACGGCTTTAAGGATTTTATAAAATCATTCATACAATATTATATGCCCATGTTTTCTTACGCTACAATACAAGAGACACATGGGTTTTTTTCTATAAACTGAAACTATAAAAGGAATTTATGAAATTAAGAAGAGTTGTAGTAACCGGATTAGGCGCACTTACCCCGATTGGCAATACTGTTGAGGAATACTGGAACGGGCTTGTTAACGGTGTCAGCGGTGCAGCCCCTATCACCTACTTTGATACGACTAACTTCAAAACAAAATTTGCCTGCGAAGTAAAGAATTTCAATGTTGAAGATTTTATAGACAGAAAAGAAGCCAGGAAAATGGACCGCTACGCGCAGTATGCCCTGGTTTCTACAGAAGAGGCCGTAAAAGACGCCTTGTTTGATTTTGACAAGCTTGACAAAGATAAAGTTGGCGTTATATGGGGATCCGGTATTGGCGGGCTTGAAACTTTCCAGGAAGAAGTTATGAACTTTGCCTCCGGTAACGGGACACCAAAGTTCAACCCGTTCTTCATCCCGAAAATGATTGCTGATATTGCCGGGGGCCACATATCCATAAAATACGGCTTCAGGGGGCCAAACTTTACAACGGTTTCCGCCTGCGCCTCATCTACGAATGCCCTTATTGACGCCTTTAACTATATACGCCTTGGGCATGCCGATGTTATGGTAACTGGCGGCAGCGAGGCTGCTGTAACTATTGCCGGTATGGGTGGCTTTAACGCCATGCACGCCCTTTCCACCCGCAACGACGACCCTAAAACCGCATCGCGCCCTATGGACAAGAACCGTGAAGGTTTTGTGCTTGGCGAAGGGGCGGGCGCTATTATACTGGAAGAATATGAGCATGCGGTAGCGCGTGGCGCCAAAATATACTGCGAAATAGGCGGCGGCGGCATGAGCGCTGATGCCCACCACATAACTGCACCACACCCGGAAGGCCTTGGCGCCAGGAATGTAATGCTGAACTGCCTTAGGGATGCGGGCCTTACACCACAGGATGTTGACGGCGTTAACATGCACGGTACATCAACACCGCTGGGCGACATTGCCGAATCTAAAGCAATCCTTGAAGTGTTTGGAGAACATGCCTACACGCTGAACCTGAACTCTACAAAATCAATGACAGGGCACCTGCTTGGGGCTGCCGGAGCCATTGAGGCCATAGCATCCATACTTTCAATAAAGCATGGTATAGTGCCGCCTACCATCAATCACTTTACAGATGATGAAAACATAGACCCTAAGCTTAATTTTACCTTCAATAAAGCCCAGAAAAGGGATATGAAGGTAGTGATGAGCAACACCTTTGGGTTTGGCGGCCATAATGCATGCGTGCTTGTAAAGAAACTCGAAATATAATATCTTGTTATGGGTATTATAAAAAAAATATTTACAAAATCCCGTTCTCCTGAAGACGGGATTTTTTTTACTCAGATGCAGAAGATACTGGGCTTCAAGCCTATGGAGCTCGACCATTACCGCCGGGCGTTTACCCACCGCTCGAGCAACAAGACAGATGATAAAGGCCACCCTGTAAACTATGAGCGTCTCGAGTTTTTGGGGGATGCCATGCTGGGCTCGGTTATAGCGGCGCACCTGTTTAACGAAGTTCCGGCAGGGGATGAAGGCTACCTTACCAAAATGCGCTCAAAGATTGTGAGCCGAGAGCACCTCAATGAGCTGGGCCGCGACCTTAACCTGATCAAATGGGTGGAAAGCAAGGTGTCGGCACAGCATTTCGGGGAAAACATCCACGGCAACCTTTTTGAGGCGCTTATAGGTGCCATATACCTTGACAGGGGTTTTACTTACTGCGAAAAATTCATTAACAAGAAGGTGATCATACCTTACGTGGATATAGCCAAGCTTGAAGGAAAGGTTATCAGCTATAAGAGCCTGCTGATTGAATGGTGCCAAAAAGAAAAAAAACCTTTTAGCTATGAAGTGTATGAAGATAACGGCATGGAAGGCCAGAAATATTTTGGTGTCAGGCTGAGGATTGATGGTAAAATAGTGGCCAAGGCAAGGGCTACTTCCAAAAAGAAGGCCGAAGAAAAAGCTTCGCAAAGGGCTTATTTTGCTTTTCAGGAAAAAATTAACAAAAAATAAATCAACTTCTCAGCAACTAAAACGTTTTCGCTGATAATTTAGTGTAAACTTAATTTTGTGGCTGTTTTTATATAGGTTATATGTAGTATATTTACGGCTTATTTGCTTAACAATGGCTGTCCATAAGTTAATGATAGACGAATTTGTAACAATCGATTTTAAATTGATTGCAATACACTCATCGCTTGATGATTACCGTCTGGCCTATTTCATAAACCGCGAACTGGAGATACTTCTGGAAAAGCACGATGAAAGTATTGGCGTTAAGGCCAGGGGAGGCGAAGGATGGCTTTCCCGCTTCAGTTTTGAAGATTCTGCCAGCGATACCCTGTGGACATTCATCCAGAACAAAAACAAGGCAGAAATCCTTCAAAAAAACGATACAGGTTCTTTATTTGGCAGTACTGCCTACACCGCTACCACAAACGTGTACCTGCTGCCCGAAATGAAAAAAGTGGATTATATACTTAAAATAGATAACCCGGCCGTGGACCCGCAACAGCTTGTAGACCGACTGCTGGGTATAAAGCACATAACCACAGCGTATGCTGTTGACCATCATAAACTTAAATCAAAAAACAATTTAATTTTTTAACAGAATGCCAACAAGAAAGAAAACTAAAATTGTAGCCACACTAGGCCCCGCCTGTAGCACAAGGGAAGTAATAAAAGATATGATTGATGCAGGTGTAAACGTGTTCCGTATTAATTTTTCGCATGCTGATTATACCGATGTTAAAGAAAGGATAGATATCATAAGGGGGCTTAATGAGGAGTTCGGCTATAACACATCCATACTGGCCGACCTGCAGGGCCCCAAGCTTAGGGTAGGGGTCATGAAAGAAGATGTTGTCGTTAACCGCGGTGACATGATTACGTTTACCACGGCAGAAGATATACCGGGTACAGCCGAAAAGGTTTACATGAACTACAAAGAGTTCCCAAACGATGTTAACCCCGGCGAGAGGATACTCCTGGATGATGGCAAACTAATTTTTGAAGTGCTTGAAACCAACAGGCGCGATGAGGTAAAAGCCATAGTGATACAGGGAGGCCCATTAAAATCTAAAAAAGGGGTTAACCTTCCCAATACAAAGGTTTCACTGCCGGCCCTTACACAAAAAGACATTAAGGATGCCATTTTTGCCATTAAGGAAGAAGTAGACTGGATTGCGCTCTCGTTCGTAAGGACACCGAAAGACCTGGAGGACCTGCAGGACCTTATAGCACAGCATTCCGACCATAAAATACCAATAATAGCCAAAATAGAAAAACCTGAGGCTGTTGAGAACATTGATAAAATTGTTGCTTTTTGTGACGGGCTTATGGTAGCGCGGGGCGACCTGGGTGTGGAAGTGCCTGCACAGGAAGTGCCCCTCATCCAGAAAAAGCTGGTAAACCGTGCCAAAACCGCCCGTATACCTGTTATAATTGCCACGCAGATGATGGAAACCATGATCACCAGCCTTACCCCGACTAGGGCGGAGGTGAATGACGTAGCCAACTCGGTAATGGACGGGGCAGATGCAGTTATGCTGTCAGGAGAGACCTCAGTAGGGAACTACCCGGTGCAGGTTATTGAAAAAATGACACAGATAATTGAGGCAGTTGAAGATTCGCCGCTGATTACCGTGCCGCAAAATACGCCGCAGGTACGCACTAAGCGCTTCATTACTAAATCCATTTGCTACCACGCCACACAAATGGCTAATGTGATTAAGGCCAAGGCCATAACTACCCTTACCAACAGTGGCTACACCGCCTTCCAGATTTCGGCATGGAGGCCAAACGCCCATATACTGGTGTTTACGTCAAACAGGAAGATCCTTACGCAAATGAACCTGCTGTGGGGGGTAAGTTCATTTTACTACGACAAGTTCCTCAGCACAGATGAAACCGTTGATGACATTAATGAAGCCGCCAAAGAAATGGGCTATGTGGAAAAAGGTGACATGGTTATAAACCTTGCCGCGATGCCTGTTATCGAAAAAGGGATGGTTAATACCCTGAGGGTTTCTGAAATAGTATAAATATAACTATCGTTTTCATATATTTGAGCAAACCAAATCTGTACTATGAATCTAAAATCAAACAACCCGTTTTTAAGTAATAAAGCCTTTACTAAAACCACTACCGCACAGGATGCCGATGGCAACCACGTAAACATTATAGATTATAACAACACTATGACTGTGCGTAGTACCATGGACAAGTGCCTTGCGCTTTTCTTTTTGCTATTAACCAGTGCATTCACAACAGTTTATTTTCTGCTTACGCAGGATTTAAATATATATGCTGTTACTATCAGCGGCGGGCTTTCAGCGCTAGTATTAAGTATTATAGCAGGCTTTAAGCCTCAATATTCTGCAATCATTGCGCCGGTTTTTTCTTTGCTTGAAGGAGTTTTTATAGGAGGTATTTCTTTAAAGATGGAATATATGTACCCGGGTATTGTACTACAGGCAGTTGGTGCAACCCTTGTTACCTTCATTGTTTGTTTTGCACTTTACCGCTTTAAGGTAGTAAAGGTTACCGAACAATTAAAATCTGTAATTATAGCTGCTACGATGGCGGTTTTTACATACTACTTAATCTCTATGGGATTTAGTTTCTTAGGAGGTATAAAGCTTTTTCATCATGGCAATTCGTTAATAAGCATAGGCTTTAGCATATTTGTAATAATACTGGCCGCGCTTAACCTGTTCCTTGATTTTGATTTCATTGAGCAGGGCGCACAGCGCAGGCTGCCGAAGTACATGGAATGGTTTGGTGCTATGGGGCTGATAATTACACTTGTCTGGCTTTATGTAGAATTCCTCAGGCTGCTGTCGAAGCTGTCGAGCAGGGATTAAAAAAGATACCTGTAAAAAGCCGCCCATCAGGTGGCTTTTTTGTTTATTTTTGCAGCCATGTAATTGGTGCCGGGTAAATTAGTTACCTTTACGTGTACTACCCGCGTGAGGGATAGCAGCAGGGTGCCGTGCACCGCGTATAGCCCGGTGCAGCGCACACGCCCAAAATTGATATTAGACGAAGATGAAGCATATTAGGAATTTTTGCATTATTGCCCACATTGACCACGGTAAAAGTACCCTGGCCGACAGGCTGCTTGATGCCACACAAACCGTAACTGCCCGCGAACAGCAGGCACAGCTGCTGGACAACATGGACCTGGAGCGCGAGCGCGGCATTACCATAAAAAGCCACGCCATACAGATGGAATATACCTACAAGGGCGAACAATATATACTGAACCTTATTGACACTCCCGGGCACGTGGATTTTTCGTATGAGGTGTCGCGGTCTATAGCGGCCTGCGAAGGTGCATTGCTTATTGTAGATGCTGCACAGAGCATACAGGCGCAAACCATAAGCAACCTGTACCTGGCGCTGGAGAACGACCTGGAAATTATCCCGGTACTGAACAAAGTTGACCTGCCCAGTGCCAAGCCTGAAGAGGTGAGCGATGATATTGTGGACCTTTTGGGCTGCAAACTGGAGGAGATAATCCCGGCGAGCGGTAAAACCGGTTTTGGGGTAGATAAGATACTCGAAGCCATTATAGAGCGCATCCCGCCGCCTAAGGGAAGCCCTGAAGAGCCGCTGCAGGCACTTATATTCGACTCGGTGTATAACCCGTTCCGTGGAATAGAGGTTATTTTCCGGGTAGTGAACGGCTCCATAAGCAAAGGCCAGAAGATTAAGTTTATGGCTACGTGCAAGGAATATTTTGCCGATGAGATAGGCACGCTGAAACTGAACCAGGTGCCCAAGCAAACCATAGGCACGGGTGATGTAGGTTACCTTATTTCGGGTATTAAGGAAGCGCGTGAGGTAAAAGTGGGCGACACTATTACCGATGCCAAAACGCCTACTACCAATATGATTGAAGGCTTTGAGAACGTTAAGCCGATGGTATTTGCGGGTATTTACCCGGTAGATACCGAAGACTACGAAGAACTGCGCAACAGTATGGAAAAGCTGCAGCTGAACGACGCCTCGCTGGTGTTTACAGCCGAAAGCTCGGCGGCACTGGGCTTTGGTTTCCGCTGCGGGTTCCTGGGCATGCTGCACATGGAGATCATACAGGAGCGCCTGGAACGCGAGTTCAACATGACGGTTATTACTACCGTTCCTAACGTATCGTACTACGCCTACACGAAAAAAGACCCCGAAGCACAATTAATTGTAAACAACCCGAGCGACCTGCCCGAGCCAAGCAAGCTTGATCGTGTAGAGGAGCCGTACATAAAGGCTACAATAATAACCAAAAGTGAGTTTGTAGGCCAGGTAATGAGCCTGTGTATTGATAAGCGCGGCATTATTACCAACCAGAGCTACCTGACTACCGAGCGTGTGGAGCTGACCTTCGACATGCCGCTGGCCGAAATTGTATTCGATTTTTATGACAGGCTGAAAACGGTGAGTAAAGGCTACGCCTCGTTTGACTACCACCCTATAGGCATGCGTAAATCAAAACTGGTGCGCCTTGACGTGCTGCTGAACGGCAACAACGTTGATGCCCTGAGCGCCCTGATACACGAGGACAACGCCTACAACATTGGCAAGAAGATGTGCGAGAAGCTGAAAGAACTTATACCGCGCCAGCAGTTTGATATACCGATACAGGCGGCCATAGGCGCCAAAATTATTGCACGCGAAACCATTAAGGCCCTGCGTAAGGACGTTACGGCCAAGTGTTACGGTGGTGACATATCGCGGAAGCGGAAGCTGCTTGAAAAGCAGAAAGCGGGTAAAAAGCGTATGCGCCAGGTGGGCAATGTAGAGATACCGCAGCAGGCCTTTATGGCGGTGCTGAAGCTGAATGACTAAGCCCCCTAACCCCCGAAGGGGGAACGAGTAAGATAATAGATGATAGATAATAGACCCGTTGCAGTGATGTGACGGGTTTTTATTTATATAAATAGCATGCATAAATTATAAATTTAAAGCCCTAACTATTTCACTAAAAGATGATATCCCATTTATATCATCTGTGTCTAACCAATCAATTCCATTACCTGGAACATAATGTATAATTCCCGTTCTCAAGTTATACTGCTCATTAACTTTCCACAAATTTATATACCAATCCATTGGAAGCTTCTTTAAACGAATGATTTCCTGAAAATCATTCGAAAGCTTACTATAGGAAAGTCCTTTCTTAATTAATAAAAGTAATCCTATTAATAGTTTTAGCAACTTGTAAGTATCCTACTAATTGAGAATAGTCCTTTAAGCTTAATTGACTAAGATATTTAGCTTCTATAAGAATTAAACGTGTTTCATTTGCTGCATTAACTATTGCAAACACAATATCAACTTTAAGTTTAGGAACATATGCCCCTTGCTCTTTAATTACAGTTCCAGATAATAACTCAAGCTCTGAAATTATTGCATCTAATGTTTTATTTATAGAAAAATAAATTTTGAAGTCATTAGGCAAATATGACTGTAAATATGTCGAGAATTTTTCTGAAAATTCTTGGTAATAGCTAACTTCATTCATATTACTTAATTCTTATGGAGTAATTATCAACCTCTGTATATTTATCAATAAGTTCTTGATTAAGTTTATCATTTACAGAGGAACATAAGAAAGCTCTTTCCGTTGTTTCAGTAGTAATTAACAAAGGTCCAACTAACCCTTCCCCTATTGAAGTAACTTTTACAACTTTAGTTAAATGTAAATCAAGAATAGCCTGCATTGAGCCGCTATGTCGTTTACCCTTTAAAGTCTCAGCAAAAATATATGCAAGTCCTTGCCGTATGCCACTATAGTTTTTAAAAGCATCGTTAGTAATTAACTCATTAACTGTAATGTTTTTTGTAAAAAGGTCAGATTTAGGGAAATATTTTTCTTTAATATTGTTTAGGCCTTCTAATAAATTTATTGATAAACCCTTTGATAATTTTGGAAAAAAATTAATCAATGTATGCCTTCGCAATATTAATTCCTCAATTTCTTTGACTGGAGCATGCGGACATCCAAGAACGGCACAGAAATGGTGATAATGAAAAAAAATTTTATTTCTTACCTCTTCTGGAAGTTCACGTGAATTTTGATCAGCATGTATCGTTATTGAGCTCGGCTGACGAAGCTTCCTCAAGTGGCAAGGAACTTGTTCCTCCTTGTTTTGTTTTTTTTCAATATAAATTACATCATGGGATTTAGCTTGAAGAGCAAAAGAGTAGTTGGCCAAAAATGACTTAACCAAGAAGCGTATTTTGAAGCCTTTTTTCCAACCATTATAATTGGGATCAGATGCCGCATGTTGATTTGGATGATTATATAAAATTTGATCTGTAACAGAACCTAAATCTGTAAGCCAAGAACAAAGTTGCAGTACGAAGAGAAAATTTCTAGTGCTTCCGGGTATTTCGACAGATACAACCGGAGCATTGCCAGTAAATCGTCTATGAGACAAAGTTACACTAGCGCGAGTATCAAAAATTCCCGATAAAAAACTTTCAACATTGATTCCTTTCAACTTTAGTTTTATTTCTGTTAAATCTGTCTTCGATAGTATAAAGCCTTCGGTAGGAAGTCCAAAAAATTTAAGATCATCTAATAATACAGATATATTAGAATTTTTGATTGGCTTTATTAGCCACTTTCCATTTCCAATTTCATATGTCACATTAAACTTATAGGTAAAATGAAAATATTCGCAAATTTTTGTAAGGATATCAACAGCAATAGTATTCATTCGAGTGGGTTCCATTCCCCACTTCTTAAAAGGAAGATCAATTAAAAAAGTATCTTTGTCAATCTTGCCGCCACCGACAAGAAGACCCAATAAATATACTTTAATATGATTTACATCACTCATTTTCCAAATGCTTAGTCAAAGCTTGAGCAATTACCCATGCAAATACCGGAGGTACAGCATTACCAATGACTTTATATGCATGAGCAATACTCTTATAAGGAAATTGAAAATCATCAGGAAATGATTGAATTCTTGCAATTTCTCTAATTGTAAAGCGTCTGTTCTCAAAAGGATGTGTTATTCCACAATTTTCAGGTTGGGCAGAAGCGGTAATGGTCCCATTTATCTCTCCTAAAGCAAATCTTCTGTAAAAATTTGGAGCATGGTATTTTTTAGGATTATCCCAAATCTTCCTAAACCTTTCAGACATATCGTCTGGATTCATACTTTTCCATGATTTTCCTTTTGATATAGTAGGACTAATTTTAGATAATGGAGTTTTAGCCTTAAATTTTTCTAACGCATCTTTTCCATCAATACATGGCCCAATCTTGTCAACCATATATTGACCTCCAGGGGAATATTTCCAATAATCATTTGACTGTGGTGCATTAATTGGAATATCACAAATAGCTGAACCTAAATATAATTCATAAGGATTTGAAGTTTCATTAGGTAAATTATAATTAGCTACAATATTGTCAAGTAAATTATAGTCAAAATAACCAAAATCTTCTCTTATACCTACAATAATTAAACGATGTCTATTCGACGGTACACCATAATTACTTGTTTTAAGAAGCTTATATGATGTTTTAAAGCCTAGTTTCTCAGTCCTTTTTACAATTTCATCAGGAATAGATGTCCCGTCAGCCATTTTTGAAGACATTATACCTTTAACATTTTCAAAAATAAACGCTTTCGGTTTATGATCACTTTGTACAGCATGGAGTAAAATTTTTTCACATTCTTCAAATAAACTTCCTCGCTCATCATTTATACCCTTACGAAGTCCTGCATTTGAAAAAGGTTGACAAGGAAATCCTGCTAATAAGACATCAAATTGGGGAATTAAATTAACGTCAATATTTTTAATATCGTTACAACTAAGTTTATGATTAAAGAACTCGTAGTTTGAATTATAAACATATTCCGCTGCAGGATCAATATCGTTTGAAAAAACTATTTCAAATTTGTTTTTGTTATAATATCGTTCTTTAAATACAAAATTTCCGCAAAAACCTAAATCCAGTCCTCCGCACCCACTAAAAAGTGAAACCACTTTGTAGGTTTCTTGAATGGGTTGCACATCTCTTTTTGCTTCAAAATCCAGTGATATTTGTGGCTCTTCAATAAAGTTATTGATATCTGTATTCTCTTTGTACATGCACTAAATTATTAAACAAAAATCAATAGCGTCCTAAACAATAAAAAAAAGAATGGTTAGTTTT
>NZ_NOXV01000204.1 GCF_002251835.1 Flavobacterium cyanobacteriorum | reverse complement strand
TTTTCTACTGTATCACATTTTTCAAGCGCTTCATCAATTATCCCTTTGAGGTCTATTGTTTTATTGCCCCTGTAGCCCCCATCGGATGTAATCACCATCCTGGACTGGCAGTCGGAAATCCTTGATGCTACTGCTGATGCCGAAAAGCCTGCAAAAACAACCGAATGTATAGCCCCAATCCTTGCACAGGCCAGTATGGATATAGCCAGTTCCGGAATCATGGGCAGGTAAATACAAACCCTGTCGCCTTTTTTTATACCCTGGTACCTTAGTACATTTGCCATTTTTGACACGCGATCATATAATTCATTATATGAGATATGCTGTGCAGGCTCATCAGGATTATTGGGTTCAAATAAAATAGCTGTTTTATCGCCACGTTTTGCAAGATGCCTGTCGATACAGTTCTTGGTAATATTCACTTTAGCATTGAGGAACCATTTTACATCGGCTTCCTGCATGTCAAACTCTACAACTTTATCCCATTTTTGATACCATGTAAAATTTTCATCAGCTATGCGTTCCCAAAATTTTCGTGGCTCCCGGATTGATTTATTGTAATGTTTAAAATATTGTTCTAAATTCTTTACTTTATAATAACTCATGTCCTTAAATTTATGTTATTTCATAATGTAAATATATTAAATCAAGTAATAGGAAACTGTGTATTTATGCAAGATTGATATATACAAGAATATTACTCCCCGTCAGCCTCCTGATGCAGTAGATGGTTTACCTGGTCAACCAGTTTTTTTATTGAGAAAGGTTTTGTCATATATAAATCAGCGCCAAGGGCAAGGCCTTTTTCGATATCACTTTCTTTATTCTTTGCAGAAAGGAAAATAACTTTACAATTGTTTAATTTTTCATCAAGTTTAACCTGCTCAAGCGTGGCATAACCATCAACCATAGGCATCATAATATCCAGTATGATTACGTCGGGTTGCCGGACTTTGAGTATATCCAGTGCTTCCTGCCCGTCCCTTGCAATGAATACTTCAAAATTATTTTTCTTGAATGTATACTCAAGAGACATTACAATATTGGGTTCATCATCTACAATCAGTATTTTTTTCATTTTTATATTGGTTTTACAGGTAGGTTAAACAATATCCGCGCACCGCCATCAGGGCAGTTTTCTGCCCATATTTTTCCTTTATGATGCTCAATTATCTGCCGGCTGATAGCCAGGCCAAGGCCACTGCCCACAGGCTTTTTTATATTTTGGTTATCCGACTGATAAAATTTATCAAAAATATTATCCATATCGCCCTGGTTTATCCCTTTGCCATTGTCAGTAAATGCAACCGTCACATAATCATCAGCTTTTTGAATGTTTATTATAATTTTACCATTAGTTTCAGGACAGAACTTTATAGCATTAGACAATAGGTTTGTGGCTACCTGTATAATCCGGTCTTCATCATAATAGGCTTCAACACTACCGCTTTGTACAGTAACCGTGATGCCTTTGTTCTTTATAAGCTGCTGCAACGGCTCTATAGCTTTTTGTATTGTGGCGGCAATATTATTTGGCGCAGGATGGATTGTTTGCTTCCCGGTTTCAAATTTTTCAAGGTCAAGGATTTTGTCAATCAGCCTGTTGAGCCTGTCAGATTCGGAAATGATATTTTGGAGGAACTGTTTTTTTAGCGGATCAGGTATATCGTCATCATCATGCAATATTTCGCTTGCGGCCTTAATAGCGGTTATAGGGGTACGCAATTCGTGTGTCACAGTGTCCAGGAACTCATCCTTTTGCCTGTCTTTCCAGAGTAGTTTTTCATTTGCCTGCTGTAGCTGTGCCGTTATGGCTTTTAGCTCGTTAGAAGTCTCTGTGAGTTTTTTGTTAATGATAATGTTTTCTTTTGATTCTTCAAGTATCTTTAGCACCTCCGGCAGGGTAATTTCTTCTTCCTTAACAACGCTTGATATAAGTATTTTTGCTGATGCGGTACCTATATGTCCCGTGAGCAGGTTTTCGGCAAATTTTATGAGCCTTGCATCGGCCATTTCCTGATTGTTGTCGACTCCATATTTTGTATTAAAAATAGTGAGGGCACGCCTTGTCCGTTCTTCTCCGAGGAAACGCTTCAGTATTTTTTGTATATCTGTTTTATATGCTGTCCCTTTCCATATAAAAGCATTTTCATGCATAGTAATATATTTATCAATATCCACAAACATCTCAGCATAATTACGTTCCCTGTAATTGCCTTTAAAGCTCACGGAAACTGCCATATAGGCAAGGGTATTAAAAAAAAGGCTCCAAAATAAGGCATGAGGTACAGGCGTTAGGTAGTCCAGACCGAACAATGCCAGCGGCTTTAGCAGGGAAATGCCATATAAGCCTTCGGTGTTAAAAGTGCTGCTGATGTTGGTAATGCCATTAGCATATGGCACAAGCAGTGTATAAGTACACACCATGAACCCAATAATCATTCCTGTTACCGCACCGCCCTGCGAACCCCTACGCCAGAATATCGCACCGAAAAATGAAGGTGCCAGCTGCGCTATAACTACAAATGAAACCAGTCCTATGGAAAAAAGGTCATAGTCAAGCACGATGGCACGATAAATAAAATACGAAAGCAATATGAGGCAGAAAATACTCAGCTTCCTGATATTGACAATACGCCTGGTATTTTCTTTCTGTTCACCGGACTTCAGGGTCCCGAGAAAACCATAAGGGATGAGTATGTTGTTACTTACCATAGTGGAAAGCCCGATGGATGAGACTACAATCATGGAAATTGCTGCCGAAAAGCCACCCAGGAATACGAGCACCGTCAGCACCTGGTTATCAAAATACTGCGGGATAAGCAGCGAATAGGTATCCGGGTTCACCTCAGTATTGCTAAACAATATATTGCCACCCCATGCCACAGGATAGACAAATATATTGATAGCCAGCAGGTAGAGCGGAAACAGCCAGACCGCTGTTTTTATATGGCTTTCGCGGTTGTTTTCTATAACGCCCATCTGGAACTGCCTGGGCAGCAAAAAAATGGCAAACAAAGACAACAGGCAGAAGAAGAACCAGTTCACTGCCTGTGTGAGCCCGCCGATAGTGTTCTTTTTATTAAAATCTTCCAGTTGAACAGCCTTGCTGTATATGTCATCAAAGCCATCAAAAACAAAAAAGGTGACATAAAGCCCCACCAGGATAAAGAAAAACAGTTTTAAAACCGATTCCATGGCTACAGCTGTTACAATGCCTTTCCTTTTTTCTGAGGCATCCACATAGCGGGTACCATAATAAGATGAAAAAAGTGCAAGCGCAATAGCTACATATGTTGTGGTATCATACAAAAAATTTGAGCTGGCCTCAGTACGGGTAACCACGTGAAATGTTTCGGCAATAGCTTTTAGCTGCAGGGCTATATAGGGCAATATTCCAAATAAGCAGATAAAAGTGACCAAAGCTCCCACAAACCTGCTGTTGCCGTACCGGAGTGAAATAAAATCAGCAATGCTTGAGATTTTATTAAGCCTTGATATACGGATTATTTTACGCAGTATAATTATCCATGCGGGTATGATTATCACAGGGCCTATATATACCGGCAGATAATTCAACCCTGATGTTGCCGCTACGCCGATACTGCCATAATAGGTCCAGGCTGTACAATAAACTGCCAGTGAAAGCGAGTATATATAAGGATTATTTGCCCACCGGCTGTTGGCTTTTTTTTCTGCCCAATGTGCTATAAAAAACAGCAATGCCAGGTAAAGTGACAGTATTATTAACAGAGATATGCTACTCATTATACCTTTTTATTACCCAGAATGACAAAATTACTGAACATGCCCATACGGAAAAAAAATTAGATATACACTGCCGGAATACCAAGTATGGGTGTGGCACTATCAAAAAGCAGCATGATGGGGATGTTAAAGGCCAGTACCAAAAAAATGGATAGAATAACCAGCTTCTGTTCGTGTCTTTTTTTCATATACAACTATAAAAACCAAAGCTCCCGGCAGTACCGGAAGCTATTGGCCTATATTAAATATTTATTGTTAAACATCATCATATTCTCCTTTAAGGGAATAGTAACCAAATGTACCCAGGCCCGATACTATCAAAGGGGTCAGTACAAATAATATTATTATCCCGAAGACCAGGTCATCCTGCTTTCCTGTGGCAAATTTTGGTAAACCGAAAATAAAGATACAAAAATATGCTGCCGCTGCTGCTAATGCGAGCCATACAAGTCCTAAAATTCTTTTTATTGCATTCATAAGTATATTTTTTTAATCGTGATTAACAGTGTTTTTGGTCCTCAGGTACACCATGCCAATGACAAAGCTAATACCCGCAATAATAATAGGATACCACAATCCCTCAAGATAAAAAGCAGTATCTCCATTTTCTTTGGCGTTTGTAGCCAGGTAAGTGGATATGGCCGGAAGCAGTCCGCCAAATATACCGTTGCCAACATGATAAGGCAGGGACATGGATGTGTAGCGAATCTTCACAGGAAACATTTCTACTAAAAATGCCGCTATAGGCCCATAAACCATTGTAACAAAAATCACCTGTATAAACACAAGGAAAATCAGTGTCCATTTATCTGTTTCATTAATTGTAATGATGGTTTTTGTATCAGATTTTACTATTCCGCCTTCCATAACAGGATTTCCATTTTCCAGTTTTATTGTTTTTACTTGTTTCCACATAGTACCATCAGTATAGGCCTTGGTAGTTGTATAGATTGAGTCACTTACCCCCGGCTTATTTTCTTTAACAGTGGCCTCAGAAATTGTTTGGCCTGTGATTTCTGTTTTATGCTCTATATTGGTAGTATTATACATTTTATCATATATAGGGCGATATAGCAGTATGGCGAGCAACATTCCGGTCATCATTACCATTTTGCGGCCAACCTTGTCGCTAAGCCAGCCGAACACTACAAAAAAGGGCGTGCCAAAAAGCAGGGCTATACCCAGAAGCCCATCTACCTGAGATGAATCGATAAACATCACTGTTTTAAGGAAGCTCATAGCATAAAACTGCCCGGTGTACCATACCACACCCTGGCCCATGGCAGCCCCAAACAAGGCTAGCAATACAAACTTAAGGTTATATTTATTGCCAAAACTTTCTTTTAATGGATTGGCGCTGGTTTTGCCTTCTGCTTTTGCTTTTGCAAACTCCGGCGACTCATGCATTTTCTGACGGATAACATATGACACCAGCACCATCAGGATAGATATCCAGAAAGGAACCCTCCAGCCCCATTGGTCAAATTCCTCAGGAGACAGTACTGCCCTTGTAAGGAGGATAACCATGAGTGAAATGAATAGCCCGAAGGTAGCTGTAGTCTGTATCCACGAAGTCCAGTAACCCCTTTGGCCTTTTGGGGCATGTTCGGCTACGTAAGTAGCGGCGCCGCCATATTCCCCTCCTAAAGCCAGGCCCTGCAGCAGCCTGAGTATCAGGACTGCTAATGGCGCCAGGAACCCAATAGATTCATAACTGGGGATGCAGCCTATTAAAAACGTGGCGCCACCCATAAGCAGCAGAGTAACCATAAACGTATATTTTCGGCCTATTATATCGCCAAGCCTGCCGAAAAATAAAGCACCGAAAGGCCGCACCACAAAACCTGCCGCAAAAGTAGCCAGCGTGGACAGGAAAGCCGCTGTAGGATTGTCTGATGGAAAAAATTTGGTTGATATTACTACCGCAAGGCTACCGAAAATATAAAAATCATACCACTCAATCAGTGTACCGAGAGATGAGGCTGTGATAACCTTCCATATCCCTTTTGTTGAAGTATTGCTCATGTGTAATGTAATTTAAAGATTATAAATAAATGTGAAGCTGAACGATAAACTCGCCTTTAGAAGTTTTTGTATCAGGCGCAGTATATACCGGACGTGTTGAGTACTGCGCAGTTATTTTTGAATGGTGGCCGTCTATATAAAAATTGGTTCCAACGTCAAATTGTGAACTTGCTTTTTCCAGCGCCTCAAAGTTTTTATAGGTATAGGCGGCAAAAGGCTGTATCCTTACTACAGGCTTATCAGCTGCATTAGGCAGCAGGAAACCGGCCTGTGTATACCAGATAGTACCTGTGCCTATCATAGGCTGTGCATTGCCGGGGCCGGCCAAAGCTGTACTGCCTGTAAATGCAGGATTAGCCGAACCTTCGTTCATGATGCCTATATTCCGGAGATAATTAGGGCCAAAATCATAGTTATAAAAAACGCTGTAAGCAGTTACGGCCATTTTATTTTTACGGTCGCCTAGGGGCAAGTCAGCAAAAACATCGGCAGCAAAAAGGTTTATATTGTGTTTTTTAATAACACCCCCTACCGAAGTCCTTGTCCCGTCAGGGGCAGAATAAAAGCCTGCACCGATATTAAAGACCTTTTTACTGCCAAGATAGCTGCCAACCTTATAAGGTAAAAGGTTAGCCTCCTGGTCAAGGAACTGGTATTCTATATAGCCTGCCTTCGACCATTTTGTATTACCGTTATTATCAACAGCTACTGCTTTGCTCTCATTGGGCGCATCAACAGGGGTCAGATTTGTGGCAAAAGGTTTGTTATAGCTGAAGCGATACTCCAGCTTACCGTATTTACCCTTAGCAAATATACCTCCCTGCCTTGCAAACTGGTCTGAAAACTCAATCAGCGGCCAGTTGAAAATAGGGGCATCAAGCGTTAAAAAATTAAGTGTTGATGCCATGGTCATCCGTGAAAGGCCCATATAGTAATGAAGCCCCGCCCCAATCGTGAGGCTGAATTTTTTACCGGGTTCAGGCAGCACTATGGCATATTCGTTCCAGGCATCATGAAAAAATAGCCCCGGCTTTTTGCCCTGACCATACCCGCCGGTACCCGCACTGCCAGCCGCCCCGCCGTTAGTAAAGGTCTGGTTATTAATACCGAAGTGTGTAAGTATAAGGTAACGCTTGGAAATTTGCGCATAAAACAGCATCCTTAGCCTCCGGTTACCAATATCGGTTGCAGATGAAGCTTCTTCCCCGTTTATTACGGTACCCGGATTCATGTCAGAAGAACGGAACCATATCTGGTTCCAGGCTATCATCCTCATGTACTTACTGCCGGTGGTGTCCAGATTAAATTTAAGCCCGGATCCATACTCTGATGAACCCTGCGAGAATCCTGCAGTGCCTAAAAGCAGCAGGCAGGCCATTGTGTAGATTTTTTTCATAACATTTCGGAAATTGGTTGTTAGTCATTGCTGGTGCCAAATTCTAAAAATGTTACGGATAGATTATTTTCAGGTATATTTTTTTGTAAATAAGTATAGTTAATTTTTAAAACGCTCCCATTTTATAAGCATAAATTTATCACCAAGCTCCGTTATAATCATACCTGCACCAGACAGCTGTTCCTTATTTTTTAAATATTCAACCAGTTCGGCGTGATTATATATACGGTAAGTAGGGTGATAATCTCCATGCGAAGGCTTTTTTACCCTGAATTCCTTTACCCAGTTGCTAACAGTAACATGGGAAACCCCTATGATCCTTTCAATCTCACGATAGCTTAGCCCTTCCAGATAAAGCTGCAACGCTTTAGTGACATAGTAATTGTCAATTTTCTTCCCAATCTTGTTAACCGTAAAATAATAATTACATTTCTTGCACAGGTAACGCTGCCGGGCGTTAATTATACCACTTTTTACAATCTTATTATTCTGGCATTTCGGGCAGGCTAAAAGTTCCATGTATACTATTTTTGCATAAATATAATAAATTAGCAAATATATAAAATCATTTTTTTTAAAATATTACGATTTTAATTTTGTAATATTAATTTTTGTACCGCTAATTTTGCAATATAGATATTTTTTTAAAAGTTAAGTTAGGATGTACCTGTGCGGCTAAACTTAAAAGATTTCGAATCTTTATAAATCATGATGCTGCTAAAGGCTGCAAATAATTAATTTTTTTTAATTTTATTTCGTTTTATTTACAAAATGTACAATTACAAAAAATGAAAATTGACCCGCTCCTCACAGATAATAAAAACATATATAAAATTTTGACAGGCACTGTGATTCCCCGCCCAATAGGCTGGATTTCCAGCATCAGCGAAAGCGGGATACCCAACCTTGCGCCTTTTTCATTTTTTAATGCCGTTGGTGAAGATCCGCCTCACGTAATGTTCTCCACCGTACGTACGGGAAACACCAATAAAGACACTCTAAACAATGTACTGGCCACAAAGCAGTTTGTGGTAAACATGGCTACGGAAGAATTAGTGGAGGCCATGAACAATACCTCCATTAACCTGCCGCCGGAAGGGAATGAATTTGAATATGCCGGATTAACAGCTATCCCTTCTGATCTGGTTAAACCACCAAGAGTAGCCGAAAGCCCGATACATTTTGAATGTGAGCTGGTACACCACTACAGCCTTGAAGGGCATAAAGATGGCGGCGCCACTATCATGATTGGAAGAATTGTAATGTTTCATGTTGATGACTCGGTGCTGTTGGATGATTTTAAGATTAACAGGGAAACCTATAAGCCCATAGCCCGCCTTGAAGGCTGGAATTATGCAAAGCTGGGCGAGGTTTTTTCGATAAAAAGGCCATTTATAAAACAATGAAAATAACGGTTATAGGCGGAGGCCCGGGAGGGCTATATTTCTCGATTTTGCTTAAGAAGGCAATGCCTCACTGCGATATTAACATATATGAGCGCAACAGGGCCGATGACTCTTTTGGCTTCGGCGTGGTGTTCTCTGATGAAACGCTCAGCGAATTCCTGACACGTGACCCACAGTCCTACGAGCTGATACGCAGCCGCTTTGCCTACTGGAATGAACTTGATGTAGCCCGCGATGGTGAAAAAGTACGTATAACAGGAAATGGCTTCTGTGGATGCTCCAGAAAAACATTATTACAGTTATTACAGGAACGTTGCCGTGAAGAGGGTGTGCATCTCCATTTTGAAGCTAATGTAGACGATTTAAGCCGCTATCAGGATTCAGACATAATAGTAGCTGCTGATGGCATCAACAGCGCTATACGTGAAAAATATGCAGCCCGTTTCGGTACTGAGACAGAATTAAAAACTAACCGTTTCGTATGGCTCGGCTCCACAAAGCCACTGGATGCATTCACCTACTTTTTCAGGAATACGCCATACGGGGTTATAGTTGCGCATACCTACCAGTATGAACAGGGCATGAGTACCTGGATTTTTGAAACTACTGATGAAACCTGGCAAAGGGCCGGTTTTAGTGTTACTGACGAAGAAAGTACAATAGCTATACTTTCTGAATTATTCAGGGAAGAACTGGATGGCCACGGCCTAATATCCAACCGTTCGCACTGGAGGCAGTTCCCGGTCATTACCAATAAAAAATGGAGCCACAACAACATTGTTTTGCTTGGCGATGCCAAGGCTACGGCCCATTACTCTATCGGCTCGGGTACCAAACTGGCTATGGAATGCGCTATTGCACTGGCTGATTCGGTAATAAAATATAAAGATGATACACAGGCTGTTTTCGGGCATTACGAGAAGCTGCGCCGCAACCGCGTGGAAATGATACAGCATGCGGCTAACGTGTCACTGCAATGGTTTGAAGATATGGACAGGCATATTAAACACCCGTTCATGCAGTTTGCCTTTAGCGTGATGACCCGTGCCAAAAAAGTAACTTTTGAAAACCTGGCGTTGCGCGATACATCATTTACACAAAAAGTGCTGGCTGAATTTAACAGCAGTATAGCAGACAGCACGCCTGCAACGCCCGCTGCATTTACCCTATTTTCATTGCGGGGGATGGTGCTGGACAACCGTATCGTAATGAGCCCTATGGAGCAGTATTCGGCTAAAGAAGGTGTGGTGACCGACTGGCACCTCACCCACTATGGCAGCCGGGCAACGGGCGGTGTAGGCCTGATAATTACCGAAGCAACGGCTATATCGCCTACCGGGAGAATTACTTTAGGATGTCCTGGCATTTGGTCTAAAGAACAGGTGGTTAGCTGGAGAAGGGTTACTGATTTTATCCATGAAAACAGCCATACAAAAATAGCTGTGCAAATTGGCCATTCCGGCCGTAAGGGTGCCGTGAAATTGCCCTGGGAAGGCAGTAATGAACCATTAGATAATGCCTGGGGATTGCTAAGCGCCTCACCCATTGCTTTTAATGATAAGATGGCCGTACCGCACGAAATGACCACGGAAGACATGGACATTATAACCCATGAATTTGAAAACGCTGCCCGCAATGCTGACGAGGCCGGATTTGACATGATAGAGCTGCAGGCGCATCATGGCTTCCTTTTGGCATCGTTCCTGTCGCCACTCACCAATATGCGTACTGATGAATATGGCGGCAGCATTGATAACAGGCTGAAATTCCCGCTAAGGGTATTCAAAACTATAAGAGCGATATTCCCCCCTGAAAAGCCAATGAGTGTCAGGATATCAGCTCATGACTGGGCTGAGGGAGGTATTACTGAAGAAGATGTAATTGCCATAGCCGAAGCCTTCAAAAAAGCCGGGGCAGATATTATAAACGTATCTACTGGATTAACCGTAGGATATCAAAAACCTGCAATAGGCCGCATGTGGCAAACGCCGTTTAGCGACATGGTGAGGAACACGGTTAATGTACCTACCATAACCGCAGGTTACATACAGGACATAGACCAGATTAATACCATACTGCTAAACGGCCGTGCTGACCTTGTTGCATTAGGTAAAACCTTGCTGCTGGATCCTTCATTCGTGCGTAATGCGCAGGCGTATGAGTTGTATAAAGTACAAGACCTTAATTCGGTAGGTATCCCGAAGCAGTATATGTCGGCTGCCTCGCATTTGTACCCTTACGTAAACGGCCAGCGCAAAGTTATGGAAGGAATGAAGAAGGCACTGAAACCGCTCACACATAAAAAGTAATATTCGCAGCCATGAAAAATTACGAAGATAATTTTGCACACGACCACCTACCCCACCCTTCGCTAATGGCCAGGTGCTTTACCGGGCATCCTGATTTTGAATTTCCGCAGGATCTCAATTGTGTAGAAAGGCTTCTGGACAGGCATATTGCTGAAGGTAACGGAGAAAGGATTGCAATCCGCACATTTACAGCTACATGGACATATAATGAACTATACGAAAAGGCAAACCAGGTAGCGCATGTGCTTAGGGAAAACCTGGATTTCATACCGGGTAACCGGGTGCTGATACGTTCGGCAAATAACCCAATGTACGTAGCATGCTGGTTTGGTATTTTAAAAGCAGGCGGGATTGTGGTGGCAACCATGCCGCTGCTTCGTGAAAAAGAGCTGGGTGTAATGATTGAATGTGCCGAAATATCGCATGCTTTCTGCGATTATGCGCTGGAAGAAGCCCTTACGGCTGTTGAGTCGCCCTTTCTTAAACATATCATTACTTTTGACGGCAGCGGTGAAGAGGTTTCAAAGCTGGAGACGTTAACAGGGAATAAACCTAAAACATTTGATAATCACCCCACAAAAGCTGACTCGCTTGCTATTATTGGGTTTACCTCAGGCACTACTGGCAAGCCGAAAATGACATCACACTATCATAAGGACATACTCCTGATCTGCGAGGCGTTTCCAAAACATTGCCTTCAGCCCACACCTGATGATATTTTTACAGGAAGCCCGCCCCTTGGTTTTACCTTTGGCCTGGGAGGGCTTGTGTTGTTTCCATTCTATTTCGGCGCATCAACCTTTTTAATTGAAAAGCCAACACCGGAACTGCTTTTGCAGGCAATACAGGACCATAAGGTAAGCATATGTTTCACCGCCCCTACCGCCTGGCGTGTACTCGCAACCAAAGTGAAGGGTTTTGATATATCTTCACTTCGCAAATGTGTGTCAGCGGGTGAAACGCTGCCGCTGAAAGTATGGGAAGACTGGTATAATGCTACAGGTTTAAAAATCATAGACGGCATCGGTTCTACTGAAATACTCCATATATTTATTTCTTCCGATGAAAGTGAGATGCGTCCCGGAGCTACAGGCAAAGCCATAAGAGGCTATGAAGCAAAAATTATTGATGATAAAGGAAATGAAGTTGCTGACGGTACACCCGGCAGGCTCGCGGTTCGCGGCATTACCGGCTGCAAATACCTGAACAGCCCCGAAAAGCAGAAAGAGTACGTGCAGGAGGGCTGGAATATAACAGGTGATATTTTCCGTAAAGACGAAGACGGGTACTTCTGGTTCGTAGCGCGCGGCGATGACATGATTATTTCATCCGGATATAATATAGCGGCCATTGAGGTGGAAAGCGTACTGCTTACGCATGATGACGTTGCTGAATGCGCTGTAGTAGGCATTCCTGATGAAGAGCGCGGTATGCTGGTTTGTGCGTACCTCGTACTGAAAGACAAAAATAAAGCGTCTGCCGAACATGCCAGGCAGATACAGGACTGGTTTAAGGCAGTAGCAGCGCCTTACAAATACCCCAGGGAGATACGCTACGTAGAGGTGTTGCCAAAGACAGAAACGGGAAAAATACAACGGTTTAAATTAAAAAATACGATTACAGCATAAATGGGAAAAGCATTTATTAAGAAAGAAAAAGTACGGTTCCAGCATGTGGATTATGCGGGTATAGTGTTCTACCCCCGTTTTTTGGAAATGCTCAATAACCTTGTTGAGGATTTTTATGAAGAAGCGCTGGGCCAGCCGTTCAAAAATATCCATAAGACAGGGGGTATCCCTACAGTCGACCTGAAAGTTCAATTTAAAAAAGCAGCCCGCCTGGGCGATGAGCTTACCAAATATCTCTGGATAAAAAGGCTGGGGTCCTCTTCTATGCACTGCGGCTTCCGGTTTGAGCATGAAGATACGTCTGTATGCCTTGAAGGTGAAGTGTCATTGGTACGTGTGGATTTTAATGAAAGCAGAGATGACATTAAATCAAGCCCTTTCCCGGATGAGATGCGGGCAAAACTGGAACAATATTTAATTCCGGATATGGGGTTTTAATGCAACTCCAGATTTTTTGATTTCAGATTTCAGGATGGCAATTCAGAATTTATAATTCAAAATACTATATGTTGGATTTACCAAAATTTAAGGCAGCGGCCGTGCAGGCTTCCCCTGTGTTTCTCAACGCAGATGCCACAGTTGACAAAGCATGTAAGCTAATAGCTGAGGCAGCGGGTAATGGCGCAAGCCTGGCAGCTTTCCCGGAGGTTTTTGTGGCGGGCTACCCCTACTGGAACTGGATCATGACACCGGTGCAGGGCAGCAGGTGGTATGAAAAACTATATACTAACGCTATAGCTGTTCCCGGCCCTGAAGTGGACCGTTTGTGCCTGGCCGCAAAAGAAAACAACTGCCATGTTGTAATTGGCATAAATGAAAGAGGGCAAAGCTTTGGTGAGCTATACAACACCAACCTTATTATAGACAATAAAGGCCATCTTATAGGCAAGCACCGCAAGCTGGTGCCAACCTGGGCTGAGAAACTGACCTGGACAGGTGGCGACGGTTCTTCGCTGAAAGTGTATAATACTGAAATAGGCCCTATAGGTACGCTGGCCTGTGGCGAGAATACTAACACTTTAGCCCGGTTTACACTGCTTACACAGGGTGAACTGATACACGTGGCCAACTATATTTCCCTGCCGGTTGCCCCGCCTGACTATAATATGGCCGAAGCTATTAAAATAAGGGCGGCGGCACATTCTTTTGAAGGCAAGCTGTTTACTATTGTGTCATGCTCTACTGTGAGCAAAGAGATTATTGATATTATGAAAGAGGATGTGCCAAATGCGGAAGAGCTGCTCACCAGAAAGAATAGCGCCTTTTCAGGATTTATAGGCCCGAATGGCGCGGTTATAGGCGAACCGCTTATTGATGAAGAAGGTATTGTGTATGCAGATATAGACCTTTCAAAATGCATACAGCCGAAGCAGATGCACGATATACTGGGGCATTATAACAGGTTTGACATTTTTGACCTGCGGGTAAATACTGCCCCGCGAAAAAATATTACCTTTAGCGATACGCAGGAAGATTTCCGGCACAAAAGGCAATAACTCTTTAGCCCTGACAGAGGCGGTATCCTTTGAGGGACGAAAAGATAAAGCCGATGGCAGGAACAGGGATGGCTGGTGTACCCGGACCATCCGCTACAAAAAATAATAATTTTGATTGTGGAAGTGTATGGAAACAAAGTATGACGACAGTGTTTTAGGCCGTGCCAGGGTACAGGATACCCCGGAACTGGAGGCTTACTACAAAGAACTGGAAAGCCTTGGCGCGGGAGCATTATGGACCGTTGCAAATGATATTGAGCCCTGGGAACCGAGATCATCATCAGTGCCAATGCTTTGGCGGTATGAAGACCTTCGGGAGCTGGTGCTCAGGTCAAGTGAGCTGGTAACCCCGGAACAGGCGGGACGCCGCGTGGTTTACCTTGTGAACGATAAACGCCGCGATGTGAGCGCTGCTGTAGGGTGGCTCTATACGGGAATACAGGTTACACGCCCGGGAGAAAGCACATCGGCGCACCGGCACAGGGCATCGGCACTGCGCTTTATTATGGAGGGCGAAGGCGGTTACACGGTTGTTGACGGCAACAAGATAATGCTGGAGGTGAATGACTTTGTGATTACCCCAAACAGTACCTGGCACGAGCACGGTGTAGAAGCCGGAGGCAAAACCTGCATCTGGCAGGACGGGCTTGATATTCCGCTGGTAAACGCGCTGGAAGCCAATGATTATGCCGTATATGACGGCAAGCAGCCTCTCATTGCTCCGGTTAATCACTCGCCTTTAACCTATAGCGGTGTGGGCCTTGTACCGGCTGATAGTGACTGGGATAAGCCCTACTCACCCCTGTTTAAATACTCATGGAAAAAGGTGTACCCTGCCCTGCTGGAAGCAGCAAAGGTTAATGAAGGCTCTCCTTATGATGGTATCCTGATGCATTATACCAACCCCAAAACAGGAGGCCACGTTATGCAGACCATGGGCGCTTCCATACAGCTGTTGCGTCCGGCTGAGCATACGCTGGCGCATAAACACACCGGCTCTTTTGTATACCAGTGCGCTAAAGGCCGTGGCTACTCCATTATCGACGGCAAGCGCTACGACTGGAAGGAAAGGGATATCTTTTGTATACCCTCATGGGCATATCATGAGCATGTAAACCTGAGTGAAACTGAAGACGCCTGCCTGTTCTCGTTCCATGACCTGCCGGTTATTGAGTCACTTGGGCTGTACCAGGAAAAAGTACACCCGGAGGGAAGGCAGGTTTTATAGCCACAAGTCTGAAGTCTAAAGTCTAAAGTCTAAAGCAAAAACAATCAACAAATAAACCTATCAACTTAAGAATGAAATTAGTTACCTACCGCATTAACCATACCCCTGCCCGACTTGGTTTTATTGAGGAAAACATGGTTATCGACATACAAAAATTAGCTCAGCTTAAAGCTATGCACATGCCTGATAACATGCTGGATTTTATAGACTTAGGCATTGAGGGTGTAAAACAGGTGGTTCAGCTTTACAATACTGCTACTAAAGAAGAACTGCTTGATACTTCAATCCCTGTTGGCAATGCCACGCTTATGGCACCCATACCAAGGCCACGGAAAAACATTTTTGGCATAGGCCTTAACTATACAGAACACGTGGCGGAGTCAGCCCGTACACTGGATACTTCTAAAGAATTGCCACAACAGCCTGTAATATTCTCCAAGCCGCCAAGTGCCGTGATTGGTACGGAGGGCGACATCATCCATAACCAAAAAATTACCCAACAGCTTGATTATGAAGTAGAGTTGGCCGTAATTATTGGCAAAGGCGGTAAAAATATAGCTAAAGAAAACGCCATGGACCATGTATATGGCTATACGGTGATAAACGATATCAGCGCCCGTGACTGCCGCCGTGCAGGCCAGTGGATCGTATCAAAAGGACAGGATACCTTTGCTCCTATGGGCCCGGTGCTGGTTACCAAAGATGAAATTGAAGACCCGCATAACCTGAACCTCTCACTAAAGCTCAATGGTGTGGAAAAACAAAATTCTAACACAAAATATATGCTGTTCAATATCAATGACCTGATTCATGACCTGAGTACCGTATTTACCCTTGACCCGGGCGATATTATTGCCACAGGAACACCCGCCGGCGTTGGCGCGGGACGTAACCCACAGGAATTTATGTGGCCGGGCGATGTGGTTGAGGCCACAGTAGAAGGCATTGGTACGTTAAAAAACTATATTGTTGATTCTGAAGAAGTAAATAACTAAATGAAAAAGACCTATCGTATTGGCCAAATCGTGCCAAGCAGCAATATAACAATGGAAACAGAGATTCCTGCGCTTTTTAGGGCCAGGGAAACTGTCGCGCCGGAGCGCTTTACCTTCCACTCCAGCCGGATGCGGATGAAAAAGGTGACAAAAGAAGAGCTTGAGGCCATGGATGCGCAGAGCCTTAAATGCGCGCAGGAACTTAGTGATGCCCGTGTTGATGTCATGGGCTATGCCTGCCTTGTGGCGATTATGAGCATGGGCCGGGGCTACCACTGCGTCAGCGAAACCAACCTGCACGGGGAAACCATTAAAAATGATGCCCCTACTCCTGTTGTTACCAGTGCCGGGGCGTTGATAAACGGGCTTAAAGTATTGGGCGCAAAAAAAGTAGCTGTAATAACACCCTATATGAAACCGCTTACACAACTGGTTGTGGATTATATAGAACACCAGGGATTTGAAGTGGTTGACTCCATAGCGTTGGAAATACCCGATAACCTTGAAGTTGCCGCGCAGGACCCTATGAACCTTTTGGAGATTTACAAACGCCTGGACCTTACCGGCGTGGACGTGCTGGTAGCTTCGGCTTGTGTGCAAATGCCTTCGCTTGAGGCTATTGACCTTCTTGAAAAAGAAATCGGCATCCCGGTCACCTCGGCCGCAGTCTGCACAACATACGAAATGCTTAAAAAGCTGGGATTAGACACCAAAGTCCCTATAGGCGGCGCCTTGCTGAGCGGAAAGTATTAGTGCCAGGAGCAGGAAACTACGGCAATACTTGTTATGGCCGGTCCTGCTGTCCACTCTATCTCCCCGCCGCAAAAGCGGGCGGCGGGG
>NZ_NOXV01000219.1 GCF_002251835.1 Flavobacterium cyanobacteriorum | reverse complement strand
ATTTTATTGATTTTTAATCAATTATATTTTTTGTCGTGTACTAAATTGATAATTAATATATAAGGTATATGATAATTAACTTCAGCAGCAACAACTTAAAATATAGCCCCTGCCACAGCCTTTATATTTTCTGATTTGCCCATTGAATAATAGTGCAGCGAAGGCACGCCTGCGGCAACAAGTTCTTTACTTTGCGCAATACACCACTCAATACCCACCTGGCGAACGGCGTCATTATCTTTAGCCTTAACTACTGCCATAATAAGGTCGTCAGGCAGGTCTACTTTAAAGCGGTGCGGAATCTGGTTGAGCTGTTTTTTTGTAGAAATCGGCTTCAGCCCGGGTATTATAGGCACAGTAATGCCTTCTTTCCGGCACTTGGCTACAAAGTCAAAATATTTTTTATTATCAAAAAACATTTGCGTTACGATATACTCAGCGCCATTTTTAATTTTTTGCTTCAGGAAATAAATGTCACTGTCCAGGCTTGGCGCCTCCATGTGCTTTTCAGGATAGCCCGCCACACCTATGCAAAAATTAGTGGCCGATGTATTTTGCAGGTCATCATCAAGGTAAATGCCTTTATTAAGGTTGGCTATTTGTGTAACGAGTTCGCCCGCAAAATGATGGCCTTCCTTTTCAGGCTTAAAGTATATTTCACTTTTAACGGCATCACCGCGAAGGGCAACAACATTCTGTATTCCTAAAAAATCAAGGTCAATTAAAAAATTCTCGGTGTCTTCCCTGGTAAATCCCCCGCAAAGTATGTGCGGAATGGCATCAACCTGGTACCTGTTCTGGATTGCCGAACAAATGCCCACCGTACCCGGCCTTTTTTTTACCACTTTCTTTTCCAGCAGGCCGTTAGGAAGCTCTTTATATTCATACTCTTCCCTATGGTAGGTAACATCAATGAACGGAGGCTTAAACTCCATGAGGGGGTCTATACTGTCAAAAATCGATTGTATGTTCTGCCCTTTCAGTGGCGGTAATATCTCGAATGAAAAAAGTGTTTTGCCGTTGGCGTTTGTAATATGTTCGGTTACTTTCATAAGCCCCCTAACCCCCAAAAGGGGAAATTTTTATCGTTAATATTCATATTTTTAGTGTCATAGCCATCATCGTTCCTCCCTTTAGGGAGGCTAGGAGGGGCTTATATTAGGGTTGAGCCACTTTGTAGCCTCTTCCATACTTATATTTCTTCTTATGGCATAATCTTTTACCTGGTCTTCTTTTATTTTTCCGAGTCCGAAATACTTACTTTCCGGATGCGCAAAATAGTATCCTGATACCGATGCAGCGGGCCACATGGCAAGGCTTTCGGTAAGTTTTACGCCCGTATTGGCTTCCACATCAAGCAGCTTCCAGATGGTTTTTTTCTCAAGATGGTCAGGACAGGCCGGATAGCCTGGTGCAGGCCGGATACCTTTATATTCTTCTTTAATCAGTGCCTCATTGCTTAAAACCTCATCCGATGCATAGCCCCATATTTCTTTTCGTACCTTTTCATGAAGGTATTCGGCAAAAGCCTCCGCAAGGCGGTCCGCCAGTGCTTTTATCATAATGGAATTATAATCGTCATTTGCCTTTTCAAATTCAGCTGCTTTCTCGTCGGCCCCAAAGCCTGTAGTTACACAAAATGCACCCACATAATCTTTTTTGCCGCTTTCTTTCGGGGCAATAAAATCTGCTAATGCTAAATTAGGCGCACCCTTAGTTTTTTGTGACTGTTGGCGCAGCGTCAGGAAACGCAGCCCCCCACCCCCCGAAGGGGGAGTTCCTGAGGCAGGCTCTACAATACCCCCTTCGGGGGTTAGGGGGCTTATTTCTATATCATCATCATTTACCGTGTTAGCCTGAAAAATACCATAAACACCTTTAGCAGTAAGCCACTCCCCTCTAATTATTTGCTGCAGCATTTTTTGGGCATCCTCAAATAATACCTGGGCCTGTTCCCCTACCACCCCGTCTGTAAGTATGTCAGGATAACGGCCGTGCAGGTCCCACGTACGGAAAAAAGGTGTCCAGTCGATGTAATCTGTCAGTTCTTCCAAAGCTGGCTCCATTGTTGCCACACCTGTAAATTTTGGTTCCACAGGATTAAATTCAAGCCGGAGTTTATTTTTTCTTGCCTCTTCAATGGTAAGAAAATCTTTTTCACGGGAGCGGCTGAGGTAACCCTCACGCAGCTCATCATATTCAGCACGCAACTGTTGGGCATACTCCTGCTTTGTAGCTTCATTAAGGAGGTTACCTGCCACAGTTACTGCCCGGGAGGCATCGTTAACATGAACAACTGTATCTTTGTATTGCGGGGCTATTTTAACTGCGGTATGCGCCCGCGATGTAGTTGCCCCGCCAATCATAATTGGGATGCTTATGTTCAGTTTATCCATCTCCCGCGCCAGGTACACCATTTCGTCAAGTGACGGGGTGATAAGCCCGCTTAGGCCAATAATATCTACTTGCTCTTTTACGGCAGTTTCAATAATTTTTTCAGGAGGAACCATTACACCAAGGTCAATGATCTCAAAATTGTTGCAGGCCAGCACCACCGACACTATATTTTTACCAATGTCGTGCACATCGCCCTTTACTGTTGCCATCAAAATTTTCCCAGCCCCCCCCGCCCCCGAAGGGGGAGCTGCTGACTCCGATATTTTGAGGACATTCAATATCTTATTTAAAACTTCATCAAGCCTGAATAAAACCTCATCATTTGTAAAGCGAATTACTTTATATCCCTGTTCCTCAAGCCATGCTGTACGTTCCGCATCACTGGCCATGTTTTCAGGCAGTTGATGAATCAGGCCATCAACTTCAATTATTAACCTTTGCTTCAGGCAAATAAAATCCGCTATATATCGGCCGATAATGTGTTGCCTTCTAAACTTATAACCTTCAAGCTGTTTATCACTTAATGCTGACCATAGAAGCCTTTCAGCATCGGTAGGTACATTTCTCACGCGTTTGCAGTAATCTTTAAGAAGATTATACAGTAAAGGATCAGCTGTCTTCCAATTCACAGTACGCTTAGGAGCTCCCCCTTCGGGGGCGGGGGGGGCCTGGTTCATAAAAGGAAGCAGATAGGCCACCGCTTTTTTCATTACCCGTGCCGATTTTACTACCTGTGGCAGGAACATTTTACCGCTCCCAAACAGGTCGCCCACCACATTCATGCCTGCCATCAGGTTTATCTCAATAACCTCTATAGGGCGTTTTGCCTGCAGCCGCGCTTCTTCCACATCCTGTTCTATAAACTCATCAATACCTTTAACTAAAGCATGCGTGAGCCTCTCCTGTAATGGCAGCGAGCGCCACTCAGCCTCACCCCCAGCCCCTCTCCGAAGGAGAGGGGAGCCAGATTCGCGAATTTGTTCAGCAAATGCCAGGAGACGCTCAGTAGCATCATCACGCCTGTCCAGCAGGACATCCTCTACATACTCAAGCAGCTCCTTGTCAATCTCATCATACACTTCCAGCATTTCGGGGTTAACTATACCCATATCCATGCCGTGCTGAATGGCATGATAAAGGAATGCGGAATGCATGGCTTCCCTTACCTTATCATTACCCCTGAAAGAGAACGATACATTACTAACCCCGCCGCTTACATGTGCGTGGGGCAAATTCTCCCGTATCCACTTTGTGGCGCGAAAGAAATCAACAGCATTTTTCCTGTGCTCCTCCATACCGGTCGCTACAGGAAAAATGTTAGGATCGAAAATAATGTCTTCAGGTGGGAAATTAACTTTGTTGAGCAATATATCATAGGAGCGTTTACAAATACTAATACGGCGCTCATACGTATCGGCCTGGCCTTCTTCATCAAAAGCCATAACAATTACGGCAGCACCGTAACGCTTTATTTTTTTCGCTTGGCTAATAAAAGCTTCCTCGCCTTCTTTCAGGCTGATGGAGTTTACCACGCTTTTTCCCTGTGTCACCTTAAGTCCGGCCTCAATGATTTCCCACTTGGAACTATCAATCATCACCGGTACCCGTGCTATATCAGGCTCAGATGCAATAAGGTTAAGGAATGTGGTCATGGCATGTACGCCATCAAGCATTCCCTCATCCATATTTACATCAATTATCTGCGCGCCGCCTTCCACCTGTGCGCGGGCTATATCCAGCGCTTCCTCATATTTTTCTTCTTTAATCAGACGGAGGAATTTGCGTGAACCGGTTACATTGGTACGTTCGCCAACGTTTATAAAATTACTCTCGGGAGTGATGATCAGAGGCTCAAGTCCGCTTAATTTCAGGTAGCGGTTGCCGGTTGCCGGTTGTTGGTTGTCAGATTTATCTGCGTTCATCCTGAAGTTTTTTATAGTAATTGATAAATCCGTTTAAGAGCCTTTTGCAAGACTGAATCAATTCAAAGATTTGCTGAAAAACATCTTCATTAAGGTATTGTTGATCCAATGCTAAAAAACATTGCGTTTCGAGTTCATATAATGAACCTCTGGAAATATGAAGGAAGTTAATCGTGTCTTTTGAAGTTTGCCTGCCACAGCCTTCAGCAATATTTGAAGGTATCGACACTGCACAACGCCTCATCTGATTTGTTAAGCCATAAATTTCATCCTTTGGAAATTGTTTTGAAACCGTATAAATAGTATTGGCTAATCTTCTTGATTCTAACCAAACATCTAATTTTGTGTAATCCATAATTCTTATTCTCTTGCAACCATCAACTGACAACTGACAACTTTCTGGGTTTATAATTTTTCGCTACCTCAGCAATCAGCCTTATATGCTCGGGTGTAGTACCGCAGCATCCCCCAATTATGTTTACCAGATTATCGTCAAGGTATTCTTTTATAAGCTGCTGCATTTGCTCTGGTGTCTGGTCATACTGCCCAAAGGCATTAGGCAGGCCGGCATTAGGATGTGCTGATATATTCAGCGATGTGTTTTGGGCAAGTCGTTTCAGGTAAGGCTTCAGCTGGTCAGCACCCAATGCACAATTAAACCCCACACTCAGCAGGGGGATGTGTGAAATAGATATAAGGAATGCTTCAACCGTCTGCCCCGATAATGTACGCCCCGAAGCATCGGTAATAGTGCCGCTAACCATAACAGGGATATCAAGGCCCAGTTCATCTTTTACTTCTTCAATGGCAAAAAGTGCAGCTTTGGCATTTAGTGTGTCAAAAATAGTTTCTACCAAAAGGATATCTGCACCTCCATCAATCAGCGCCTTTACCTGTTCTTTATAGGCTATCAGTAGCTCATCAAAAGTTATAGCCCTAAAACCCGGATTATTTACATCAGGGCTCATGCTGGCAGTCCGGTTAGTAGGCCCTATTGAGCCTGCCACAAAACGGGGTTTAAAAGGTTCTTTTGCCGTAAACTCATCGGCAGCCTGGCGAGCCAGCCTTGCTGATTCATAATTTAACTCATACACCAGGTGCTCCATGTGGTAATCGGCCATACCTATGGTAGTACTGCTAAAAGTGTTTGTTTCCACGATATCGGCGCCCGCAGCAAAATACTGGCGATGCACATCTTTAACAGCTTGGGGCTGGGTTAATGACAGGAGGTCGTTGTTTCCTTTCAGCGGGTGTGGAAAATCCGCAAAACGCTCACCCCGAAAATCTTCTTCCGTAAAATTGTGGCGTTGCAGCATGGTTCCCATAGCGCCATCTAGCACAAGGATACGTTTTCTTAAAGCTTCGTGTATGTCAGACATAATCTTTTTTCAGGTTTAAAATTCAAAGTTTCAGGTTAATGCCGAAGGAATAAAAATAGACCTTCGGGTTATTAGCCCGGCTATATTGTTTTACCTACAAATTATGTCATCAAAAAAGGGTGGAGAGAATATTGCGCTGCAATATTGTGTATGTTATCTATCCGCTTTCGTGGTAGAATTTAGCACCTTCTTTAAGTGTAAAGGGTTGCTAAGGCTTCAACGGGTCTATTCCCTCTGCCTTTCGTGATAACAAATCAGTCTGTAAAAGAACACTGCAAATTAATACAATAAAATTTTAAGATGCAAGTGCCGTATTCTTTTCTGCAATCTCAACTATTGTTTCCAGCAAACGGTTTACTGATTTATCTTTACTCCCCAGAGGAGGTAAATACCTGAATAACAATGCTGCATGTTCAGCCTCAACAATTATTTCTTTTCTTAATCCCGGTGGCAGTTTTTCTATTTTATCGTTTACCGATATAACATTAAATCCGTTGTTAAAAAGTACTATATACTGTTCAATAACATCTATACTGCCCGATGCATCAACCGCTACAAGGTTTTCAAGCCCCGCACCGGCTACATAATCCAGTACATCTTCAAATTTAAAAGGCACTGCAAACTCCATGAAATTGGCTTCCCATGCGTAGCCCGTACCTTCTTTTTCAAAAAAAGCGACGGTTGAATTGGTAATCACCGGAAACCTCACGTCAACGCCTTTCTCATTTACCAGCACTTTCCTGTTCTTTACAACTTTATTTATGAGTGTGCTCCCTATAGTCCCTATACCGAAGAGCACAATATTTATTTTTTGGGCCATGAATTTTAATTTTAAAAAGTAACTGCCCCGGCCGGGCCGGGGCAGCCCTTACAAACAAAACAAACAAACAACTTATGAAAAATGTATTTAACCGTAATTATATTCTTTAAACAGCGAGAGTTCTACCGGTGTGGCGTTGGCAAGATTATCATACACCGGGCTGCGCGACTGTACTTCGCTCAGCCACCTTTGCAATACGCCCAGCGAAGCCGTGGTTGTGGGTTTTAGAACAATTTCTATCCTGTTAAAGCCTGCCCTCTCTTTGGTAGGCTTTCCGGCATAGCGCAGTGTATTGAGCTCACCGCTAATTTCAACCTGCAGGGCTTTTAGGGCTATACCCTGCTCGGCGGCAACCATTTGCCCCAGCGAATTGATGCAGCCTGCAAACCCGGCCAAGATATATTCATAAGGGTTAGGGCCTTCCAGTTCAGGATAATTCTTGTTCTGGCTTATCCTCAGGTCGGTATTCAGGGTTTTAACTACAAACTGTTTATTGGCACCGGCATAGCCCAGCACATTTATTGATTTTGTTTCCATTACTATTATTTTTAAACTGATGAATAAAAAAAGGCTCTTCCGGGGGTTACCAAAAGAGCCTGACACTTGATTATATAAAAAGATTACGTCATTCGCCTGTGGTAACAATGGGATATATGCATCCATGAACAGCACATGTGCATATGGCTGTGTTTATACTGCATTGTAGCTGTAGATAATACCTGTTGCGTTTTCATATCCTTCAGAATTTATGTTAATAAAAAAGCCCCTGCTTGCGGCAGGGGCTTGATGCTTATATTGATAATCCGGTTATACCAATGCAATGCCTGCCCCCGCGGATAATTTCCACATCATTGAGTGACAGTATTGGCATGTGTTGAATTTCATTTTTTTCGTCTTGCTTAAATGCATAGCAAACTTACAAAACTAAATTTCAAAAATGCAAGGGCATGGGATAAATTTAACATATATCGTTTTCGCTGGTGCTGCTCCGGTCCCATAAAATTAAAATTTACTTTTTTTATTGCAATATGCTTTATACATTTGCACCATCAATAACCTGGAGGAAAGATTTGAACTGATTGCAACCTCTGTAAAAAATGCTAAAGCAGGACCTACTTCCCTTTAGCCCCATGCAGTCCGGTTACAGTTCCTCCGCTAATATTTAGTAGAAACATGGCATATTTATTTACGTCAGAATCAGTGAGCGAAGGGCATCCTGATAAAGTAGCTGACCAGATTTCGGATGCGCTGATTGATAATTTCCTTGCTTTTGACCCAGAGTCAAAAGTAGCCTGTGAAACCCTTGTTACCACCGGGCAGGTAATACTGGCAGGCGAAGTAAAATCTAAGATTTATCTTGATGTTCAGCAGATAGCCCGGGATGTCATCAAAAAAATCGGGTACACCAAAAGCGAATACATGTTTGAGGCCAATTCATGCGGTGTACTCTCTGCCATCCATGAGCAGTCGCAGGACATTAACCAGGGAGTAGACCGCCAGAACAAGGAAGAACAGGGCGCGGGCGACCAGGGTATGATGTTTGGCTATGCCACCAATGAAACGGAAGATTACATGCCGCTGGCCCTTAACCTGTCGCACAAGCTGCTACAGGAACTTGCCGTACTGCGCCGCGAAAACAATGAAATAACCTACCTGCGCCCGGATGCCAAAAGCCAGGTAACGCTTGAATATGATGATAACAACAGGCCGGTAAGGATTGACGCTATTGTTATCTCTACCCAGCACGATGATTTTGCAGGAGAAGCAGAAATGCTTGAAAAAATAAAGAACGACATTATTAACATCCTTATCCCGAGGGTGGTTAAAAACAACCCGCAATATGCACACCTGTTCAACGAACAGATAAAATACCACATAAACCCTACCGGAAAGTTTGTGATTGGCGGCCCGCACGGCGACACAGGCCTAACCGGAAGAAAGATTATTGTAGATACTTACGGTGGCAAAGGAGCACATGGCGGTGGCGCATTTTCAGGCAAAGACCCAAGTAAAGTTGACCGCAGCGCGGCCTACGCAACACGCCATATTGCCAAAAACCTTGTAGCTGCCGGCGTTGCCGACGAAATACTGGTACAGGTATCTTACGCTATCGGTGTAGCAAAGCCTATGGGTATATACATCAACACATACGGCACCGGCAAAGTGAACCTTACTGATGGTGAAATTGCCAAAAAAGTAGAGGAGCTTTTTGATATGAGGCCATACTTTATTGAGCAGCGCCTTAAGCTCAGGAATCCTATTTACAGCGAAACAGCAGCCTATGGCCACATGGGGCGTACGCCAGAAACCGTAACTAAAACTTTCAGGTCGCCTGATGGCAAGACTAAAGAAGTTACCGTGGAACTGTTTACATGGGAAAAACTTGATTATGCCGATAAAGTAAAGCAGGCTTTTGGTTTATAATAGTTCTTAGGCTGAGTAATGACACTAACTGAGTCCGTTCCTCTCCTGGCAGAAAAAGACAGGCTGTTCGGGCAGTTGCTGCAACAATACGGCATGCCTGGCTTTCCTTCCAGGCCCGAAGGTTTTGAGAGCATGTGTAAAACCATTCTGGAACAGCAGGTATCGCTTGACTCGGCACGTGCCTCATTTAACCGCCTTAAAGCTCTCGTAGCTGATTTTTCTCCCGAAAATATTACAGCTGCTTCAGATGAGGAAATCCGTGCCTGCGGCATCACCCGCCAGAAAACCGGTTACATAAAAGCCCTTGCGGAATCCGTACTGAAGGGCGCGGTTGATTTTGGCAGTTTCAGGTATAAAAGCGCCGAAAGGGTGCGGCAGGAACTTATACAGGTAAAGGGTATAGGCAACTGGACTATTGATGTGTACCTAATGTTCAGCCTGCAGTCGCCCGATATACTCCCATTAGGAGATATAGGCATTGTTTCTGCCATTAAAGACCTTACGGGAATAGAGGAAACGGCAGCAATGGCAGAATACACCAAAAAATGGGTTCCCTACCGCACTACAGCCGCTTTTTTCCTGTGGCATTATTATCTTGAAAAGCGTGGCAGGAAATTTCCACATTAATTTTTTGTAAAAAATTTGTTTTATCCATCTCTAAATAGGTTTTATACTTGCGAAACAAGAATTTTACAGTACTTTTGCACCCGCTTTAAACCAGAAAAATAAAGTTAAAAACAATGACCGCAGCAAAACTGAAATCATTTGACGTGCTTATCGAAATACCGAAAGGCAGCCGAAACAAGTATGAATACGATTTTAAATTAAAAAAAATACGCTATGACAGGATGCTATTCTCCTCAATGATGTATCCTGCCGATTATGGCTTTATCCCGGAAACCCTTGCACTTGACGGCGACCCGCTGGATGTGCTGGTGCTGGTTCATGAGCCCACCTTCCCGGGTTGTGTTATAGAAGTGAAGCCTATCGGTGTTTTCCACATGGCGGATGAAAAAGGCCCGGATGAGAAAATTGTATGCGTTCCGGTATCTGACCCTATATGGAACAAGTACAACGACCTTAGCGACCTGAACCCACACCGCCTGAAAGAAATTGAGCATTTTTTCCAGGTGTATAAAGACCTTGAAAATAAAAAAGTTGATGTAGAAGGATGGGGAGATGTACACGAAGCCTACCAGATTATTGACGAATGCCTCGAACGCTTCGAATCTTTTGATAATAAAACTGAGGAGCTTTTCAGCATAAAATAAGACACTTACTTAAAAAGTTATAAAAAAAGCAATATTCGGCAATGAGTATTGCTTTTTTATTTGTTTTGGTTTTGCTACATTTACGATTATTAACTTCAACCAAAAACATTTTTATGGATTCAATTATGATATATGTGCCGGCAATTCTGGCCGTATTGGGGCTGCTGTTTATGGCAGCCAAACGATCGTGGGTTTTAAAACAGGATGCCGGGGACGGTAAGATGAAAGAAATTTCAGATTACATTTACGAAGGCGCCCTTGCCTTCTTAAAGGCAGAATACCGGTTGCTTGCCATTTTTGTAATTATTGCCAGTGTAGCCCTTGCAGTAATTGCCACCATAGTACCTACTACGGATATGCTCATAGTAGTGGCTTTTATTTTTGGGGCTGTTTTTTCGGCGCTTGCCGGGAATATGGGGATGAAAATCGCCACCAAATCAAATGTGCGTACCACACAGGCCGCACGTACCAGCCTGCCGCAGGCGCTTAAAGTATCCTTTGGCGGCGGCACCGTTATGGGCCTTGGCGTAGCCGGCCTTGCCGTATTGGGCCTTACGGGTTTCTTTATATTTTTCTTTCATTATTTTATGGATGGCCAGTGGGTAGCCAAAACCTTTGACGGGGAACTAAGGTCACCTGCAGAACTAATGACTGTAGTGCTTGAAACACTTGCGGGTTTTTCCCTCGGCGCTGAGTCTATAGCGCTTTTTGCCCGTGTAGGCGGGGGTATCTATACTAAGGCTGCCGACGTAGGCGCTGACCTTGTAGGTAAAGTAGAAGCAGGTATCCCTGAAGACGACCCGCGTAATCCTGCTACTATTGCCGATAACGTAGGTGACAACGTAGGTGATGTGGCCGGTATGGGCGCTGACCTTTTTGGTTCCTACGTGGCAACAGTGCTTGCGGCCATGGTACTTGGAAATTATGTACTGAGGGATATCATGGTTAATGATCCTGCATTTACTGATGCTTTCGGCGGAATTGGGCCCATCCTGCTGCCTATGGCCATTGCAGGCTTCGGCATTATCTTCTCTATTATCGGTACGCTTCTCGTACGCATTAAAGATAACAACGCTAAAGAAGCACAGGTGCAGGGCGCCCTAAACCTTGGGAACTGGGTTTCTATAGGATTGGTAGCTATATCATGTTATTTCCTTGTACAGTATATGCTGCCTGAAACCATGCGTATGGAATTTTATGGCGAAGAAGCCAAAGATATATCTTCAATGCGGGTATTTTATGCCACTATTGTAGGTCTTATAGTAGGCGGGGTAATTTCATCAGTAACCGAATATTATACAGGACTTGGCAAAAAACCGATACTTGCCATAGTGCAAAAATCGAGTACCGGCGCGGGTACTAATATTATTGCAGGCCTTGCTACAGGCATGGTATCTACCTTCCCTACTATACTTTTGTTTGCTTCTGCGATATGGGCTTCCTATGCTTTTGCCGGATTTTATGGTGTAGCGCTTGCAGCCAGCGCCATGATGGCTACTACGGCCATGCAGCTGGCTATTGATGCTTTCGGGCCTATATCGGATAATGCGGGTGGTATTGCCGAAATGAGCGAGCTGCCTAAAGAAGTGCGTACGCGTACTGACATTCTTGACTCTGTAGGTAACACTACGGCAGCCACAGGTAAAGGTTTTGCCATTGCTTCGGCAGCGCTTACTTCACTTGCCCTTTTTGCGGCTTATGTGACCTTTACGGGTATTGATGGTATAAACATATTTAAAGCTCCTGTACTGGCAATGCTGTTCATTGGCGGAATGATACCGGTTGTATTTTCGGCCCTGGCCATGAACTCGGTGGGCAAGGCCGCCATGGACATGGTATATGAAGTAAGGAGGCAGTTCCGCGAAATACCGGGGATTATGGAAGGGACAGGCAAGCCGGAATATGGCAAGTGTGTAGCTATTTCTACCAAAGCCGCTTTACGCGAAATGATGCTGCCGGGTATCCTTACCATTGGTTTCCCTATTGCTATTGTACTTTTTGGTATGCTTGTATATCCGGATAACAACCAGCTGGTAGCTGAAATGCTCGGAGGCTATATGGCAGGCGTAACCGTATCAGGAGTATTGTGGGCCGTTTTCCAGAACAATGCCGGAGGCGCATGGGATAATGCCAAAAAATCTTTTGAGGCTGGCGTAATGATTAATGGGGAAATGACCTACAAAGGCTCTGACGCGCACAAAGCTGCAGTAACCGGCGACACTGTGGGCGATCCTTTTAAAGATACTTCAGGGCCTTCAATGAATATCCTCATCAAGCTTACCTGCCTTATAGGCCTTGTTATTGCACCCATATTAGGCGGCCATGGCAAGGAAACCCTTTCTGAAGCTGATGCAGCAGCGCTGAAGCAACAAAGCAAAGAAATAAAGACTGAAACAGCCAAAGCAAGTGCGGCAACGGATACCCGTACTGCTGAATATAAATGATGTTCCTGTAATATAGCTTAATGAAGGGGCTGTCTAAATAATGACAGCCCTTTTTTTATAATCAAAGAGAAACCGATGGCAAGGATGCACTACTGTTAAGGTTTAGCCGTGATGGAAGCGGCATCCTCCGCGCTGCCCGCTTTCGCGGCGCGGAGATACAGCGGACAGCACGACATGGACGCCAAAGGGGCGGTAGCTGGCTGCTCCCTATAATATTAAGTTCTATGAAACTATTAAATGTTGCGGCCGATGCTGTTAATTGTGCTGAACACCCGCTTATACGTTATAATTTTGCCTTCAACACGCCCGCATCAATATCCCCATGCGATGTATGGTACACCACTACCCCATCTTTAATTACCAGTAATTGAGGCGACTGGTGCGTTACATGGAAAATAGTTGCAATCTCATTAGAAATATCCCTGTGCTCCAGTAAATCCAGGAAATAAGGCTTTGCCTTCCCTGCTTCTATATCATATTCTTTTTCAAAATTGCGCAATGCCATTTTGCTTATAGCACAGCGGGTACTGTGCTTAAATATTAATACAGGTGCCTCTGCCGACTCGTGTATGATGTGCTCCAGCTGTTTTATGTTTGTTAAATGATTCCACTCCACATTGCCGGATGAAGTATCTTTACCGCCGGATTCTCCAAAGATTTTATTAAAAAGACCCATTTTGTCAGGATTAAAGACAATTTGTCTGCTAAAGAAGATTGTAAATATCTGACTTTAGGACAATTTGTCGGATTAGTTAATAAGGAACATTAATTGAACAACCATATCCAAAATTAATGAATTTACGATTATGAACTTTGCCAATTTTACCATAAAATCACAAGAGGCGATACAAAGGGCACAACAGATTGCCCAAAGCCTCAGCCACCAGCAGATAGAGAACGAACACATAGTGAAAGCTATCCTGGAGGTTGACGAGAATGTAACGCCATTCCTGCTTAAAAAGCTAAATGTAAATATCAGCCTGCTGCAGCAGATACTGGACAGCACACTGCAAAGCTTCCCTAAAGTATCGGGTGCCGATATGGGTATTTCACGTGAAGCTTCAACTGCACTTAACGAGGCATCAAACATTGCCCGCAAAATGAATGACGAATTTGTATCTATTGAGCATTTGCTGCTGGCCATATTCGGCACAAGGAGTAAAATTGCACAGATACTTAAAGACCAGGGCGTAACCGAAAAAGCGTTCAGGGCAGCTATTGACGAACTTCGTAAAGGCGAACGTGTAACCTCAGCCAGTGCGGAAGAAACCTATAATTCGGTTAATAAATATGCTAAAAACCTTAACCAGCTGGCCAACGATGGAAAACTTGACCCGGTTATAGGCCGCGATGAAGAAATACGCCGCGTGTTGCAGATATTGTCACGCCGCACCAAAAACAACCCTATGCTGGTGGGTGAGCCGGGCGTGGGTAAAACCGCTATTGCCGAAGGCCTGGCACACCGCATTATACAGGGTGATGTACCTGAAAACCTTAAAGACAAAGTTGTATATTCCCTCGATATGGGTGCGCTTATTGCCGGTGCCAAATATAAAGGTGAATTTGAGGAAAGGCTGAAATCAGTTGTAAAAGAGGTAACCTCAGCCGAAGGCGATATTGTACTGTTTATTGATGAGATACATACACTCGTAGGTGCCGGGGGCGGCGAGGGCGCCATGGATGCAGCCAACATCCTTAAGCCCGCCCTTGCCCGTGGTGAACTGCGTGCTATAGGTGCCACAACACTTGACGAATACCAGAAGTATTTTGAAAAAGATAAAGCGCTGGAAAGGCGTTTCCAAAAAGTAATGGTGGACGAGCCGGATACCGAAAGTGCCATATCTATACTTCGCGGTATAAAGGAAAAATACGAAACACACCACCAGGTGCGCATTAAGGATGATGCTATTATTGCGGCAGTTGAGCTTTCACAGCGTTATATTACGAACCGCTTTTTACCCGATAAGGCTATCGACCTTATGGATGAGGCTGCAAGTAAACTGCGCATGGAGATCAACTCCAAACCCGAAGAACTCGATGTGCTGGACCGCAAGATAATGCAGCTTGAAATAGAAATTGAAGCCATTAAGCGCGAAAATGATGAGGCCAAGCTGAAGGTATTAGGCCTTGAACTGGCCAACCTGAAGGAAGAACGCAATGAGATTTTTGCCCGCTGGAAGAGTGAAAAAGATGTTGTAGATACCATTCAGGCCACAAAAACAGAGATTGAGAACTTTAAACTTGAAGCGGAGAAAGCCGAACGCGAGGGTAATTACGGTAAAGTTGCGGAATTACGTTACGGAAAAATTAAAGAAGCCGAGGAGAAGCTGAACCAGCTGCAACAGCAACTACAGGAAAGCCAGAAAGGGCAAAGCCTTATAAAAGAAGAAGTAACCCATGAGGACATTGCCGAAGTGGTGGCCAAGTGGACAGGCATACCTGTAACTAAAATGCTGCAAAGCGAGCGCGAAAAACTGCTCCATCTTGAAGATGAGCTGCACAAGCGCGTTGTTGGCCAGGAAGAAGCCATACAAGCTGTGAGCGACGCGATAAGAAGAAGCCGCGCCGGGCTGCAGGACCGCAAGAAACCTATAGGATCTTTCCTGTTCCTGGGTACTACGGGTGTAGGTAAGACCGAGCTGGCCAAAGCGCTTGCCGAGTTCCTGTTTGATGATGAAAATGCCATGACACGTATTGACATGAGCGAATATCAGGAGCGCCACAGTGTGAGCCGTTTAGTTGGCGCGCCTCCGGGATATGTAGGTTATGACGAAGGCGGGCAGCTTACTGAAGCCGTAAGAAGAAAGCCCTACAGCGTGGTGCTGCTTGATGAGATTGAGAAAGCACACCCTGATACCTTCAACATACTGCTTCAGGTGCTTGATGAAGGCCGGTTGACCGATAATAAAGGCCGCCTGGCAGACTTTAAGAATACCATCATCATTATGACCAGCAATATGGGCAGCGGCATTATACAGGAGAAATTTGAAAACTTTAAAGGTACTATTGAGGTTGCCATTGAAGCCGCTAAAACAGAAGTACTGGGATTGTTGAAACAGACGGTAAGGCCGGAGTTCATAAACCGTATTGATGATATAGTAATGTTTACGCCGCTAAGCAGTGATAACATCAGGGAAATTGTAGGCCTGCAAATGAAGTCGGTTTCAAAACTGCTGGCACAGCAAAATATTACGCTCGATGCTACGCCTGAAGCCATTGATTACCTAGCTGCAAAAGGTTATGATGCTGATTTTGGTGCACGCCCTGTAAAACGCGTAATCCAGAAAGAGGTAATGAACCAGCTGAGCAGGGAGATATTATCAGGCAAAGTAACTGCCGACAGTATTATATTGCTGGACAGCTTTGACGGGCAGCTTGTGTTCCGTAACCAGACGGACCTTGTAAATAATTAAGATTTATGACCAAATAAAAGAAGCCGTCTCAATACTTAAATTTTGAGACGGTTTTTT
>NZ_NOXV01000218.1 GCF_002251835.1 Flavobacterium cyanobacteriorum | reverse complement strand
CACTAAAGAAATTTAATAAAATAAAAGTTTAAACCACTTCTATTTGTTTAAATCAATAACCAATTTTATTTAATTATGAAAACGTTTCTATTAAGCGGTTTTGCATGTATAGCAATGGTAGCCACATGCTTTGCAAACAATCAGAAAACTTTCGAGAGAGTATCAAGAGAAAAAGAAAAAGCACTGGTTGAGCAGTGTTGTACTCGGACTGCAACACAGGGCAGAGAAAAAAGGACAGCTACAAGGTGCTATACCCATAAAGATCAAGAAATAGCAAAGGGGCGTGCATGTGCGTTAGCACAAGCAGACGCTGACAAAGCAAAAGAAAGGTCTTATTCTCTTACCGTGACAAATAATGGTGTTGAAGAAGGGTCAGGAACTCCATAAATTATTAATCCCCTTTTACCAATCCCGGTAAAAGGGGATAATCTATATTTTAACAAGATGAAGCCTTTATTTTCCATTTTAATTTTTTGCCAGGTAATGTTATCTCAAACATTAACGGTTAAGTATAACAGTATTTTGTTAGATCAAAAAGATGATTACGGTAATTATTATTTCGAAAATGGTGTCCTGATAACAAACCAGGATAATAGTACTTACACAATTATTCCTAAAGATACCATTGTCGAAAATGAGATATTAGGATCAATAAGTAGCTCCAGTAATGATTACAAACAAGTTTTTTTTAAGGATATTAAAAATGGAACTGTAATCTATGATGAAACTAACGGAATGGGTGGCAGGACAAGGCTTGTTAAAGATGACACTTACAGAATTACATGGAAGATTAATGATAACCACAAGATTATCTTGGGATATGAGGCACAGGAAGCGACAGGCTGGTTTCGGGGCCGAGAGTATAGAGCCTACTTTGCTTCAAAGATTCCATATAGCAATGGGCCTTTTAAATTTGATGGGCTACCCGGCCTAGTCCTTGAAGTAATTTCCGAAGATAAAACGGTACACATTAGAGCCAAAGAAATTACTAAAAGTTCTGAGACAATATACTGTCCATTCAATATCAGCGAAAGGATGCTTACTTGGGCTGAATTTAAAAAAATATATAAATTATACTTCGAGAAAACAATTTCATACAGATCATCATCTGATTCACAAATTGTTGTTCCTAACAGGGGTATAGAATATTATGTTGATTAAGAATATTTTTTAATAGCATAATAGCCCTTATTTTACAATGAGAAATTTATTATTGTCATTTTTCTTTTTTCTTATATCTTTTCAATTCAAAGCTCAAACTATTACAGGTATAATATCAGATAAAAAGAGTGGTGTTGATAATGTATTTGTTACAATAAGAAAAGTAACATCTCCTAATTTAATATATCAGTTTACAACTACTAACAAAGACGGTTTTTATGAAATAAACCTTAAGTCAAAACAGGATTCTTTAATAATCGATGTAAACGCAGTTGATTATGAGCCTACTCAAAAGACCCTTTATAATGTACAGGATCGAAGCAGTCACAAGGTCGATTTTATTCTTGAACAAAGAATTACCGAGTTAAAAGAAGTAGTTATTGAGCATAAGCAGTCAATAGTTGTAAGAAATGATACTGTTACATATAATCCTGATTCATTTAAAGATGGTACAGAAAGGGTGGTTGAAGACCTCTTAAAAAAAATGCCAGGAATTAAGGTAGAGAAGAATGGCGAGATTAAATATAAGGGCAAAAGCATAAAGAAATTGCTGTTGGATGGTGATGACCTATTTGATTTACAATACACCATTGGGAGTAGAAATATTAATTCAGAAATTATTGATAAAGTACAGGCTGTAGAAAACTTTAATGATAATCCTTTATTAAAAAACCTTATTAATAGTGACGATGTTGCATTGAACCTTGTCTTAAAAAAAGGAAAGTTTGATATATCTGGTAATGCCGAGGCCGGGTATGGCTTTAGGGATAAATATGATTTATCCGCAACTGGATTGGTCATAAATAGAAAAATAAAAGGATTTTCTATTGGTACTTTTAATAATATTGGTAATAATATGTCGCCTTACGATTTTACTTCCGAGATAGTTTCTACAGGTCATGACGGAGATAAAACATATTTAACACCTCAGTTGTTGTATCAAGGGAATTTTTATTCAGATCTTGATGAGGGCTATCACCGCATTAATAACAGTTTATATTTAAATTCAAACTTCTTATATAAATTTTCAGACCGGACAAGCTCCAAAGTTAATGTTGGTGTGTATGATGATAAAATTTCGAGGAGAAATTCAAGGCTATCCATTTATTCTTTCAATAATGAGAGTTTCCAGGTGTCAGAATCTGAAATCTTAAAAAAAAAGCCGCGTCTATATAATGTAAACTGGCAAGTGCTGCATAAATCGGCAGATAGCCTTATGTGGGAGTACCTCGGTAAAATTAATTATGAAGATATTGATTTCCGTAGCCAGTCAGTTAACAATCAGATTAACCAATCCAATAAAGTAAAAACAACAAATATTTTTTTAAAGCAAAATCTTATTTTTACTAAACGGATTTCTCCAAACAGTGCCTTTACAGGTTACAGTCATTTTTCAAAAAGTAGTTCTCCACAAGAATATTTGCTGTCTCCGGGAACCTCACTATTTAATGATAACAGTACGATAATTGAGAACCGCCAGTCAGCCCGGTTTGATAAAGAATATTTAGTATTAAATTTTCAATATTTTATTAAATCAAAAAATACCCGGTTGTTATTTAAGGGCGGTTATAAGATGAATAGCAATGACTTTGAATCAAGGCTTTACGAAATTGCTGGTAATGGTGAAGAACGTACATCTTTAAATTTTCAAAATGACCTGCAATACAATATTATGATGCCTTACTTTGGAAGCAGTTATAGTTACGCAAAAAAAAAGTTTGCATTTACAGCAGGTTTATCCGCACAGTATTACAAGTTTAAACTTTTTAATCACAGTCAGGGCAAGTATAATAAAGAGAATGATTTAATTTTTATACCAGCAGCAGATGTCAGGTATTTCTTCAACCGGAAATCCTCTCTTAGTGCTCGCTACAGCTTTAGCCAAACGGCTCCAGAGGAAAAAAATATCTTTGGAGGATTTGTACTTAACGATTACCGTAGTTTCGTAAATAATGAAGTAGACGTAACGTTTTTAAAAACACATAGCTACTTATTGAACTACAGTTTCAACGATTTTTATAATTTAACTACTTTTCAAATATCATTAGGTCATAATTATAGAATAAATGATTATTTTGTTAGAAATATTATAAATTCAAATATATCAGCTTCGACATTTTTCCAGCTTGACGTCGGAAACAAAAATTATAACATAAATATCAATGGGGAAAAATATTTTCACTTTATGCGTACTACGCTACAGATAAATGTAAACTATTCTATATCACAAAGTAAAAATGTAGTTAATGAATCTAATCTTAGAGATGTTGAAAATAAAGTTGCTTTTTTTGATATTACAGGAAGAACCGGTTTAAGGGGTATGTTCGATTTCGAAAATAAAACGTCATTCATACATATCACATCACTATTGGGCGATGCCACTCAAAATAAATTTAGTACTCTATCAAATTCACTAAAATCTATCTTGAAAATAAGGTCTAATATAAAGGCAAATGCGACATTAAATTTCATAATGCCGGACTTATCAATTAATAATAATTATTGGTTTTTAGACACTGAATTGAGATATACATCAGCAAATAAAAAAGTCGAATATTCATTAATTGGCAGGAACCTTACTAATAATAAAAATTTCACAACAATCTCTATAACTGATTATGCGAGGTCTGTATCTTCACATAACCTTGTGGAACGTTTCATTATGCTAAAATGCAGTTTTAATTTTTAATTTTCAATAAAAAAGCTTACAAACTAGGTAAGCTTTTTTATTTAGGGCATTTCACTATCTTTCATGGTTTTAGACTTGCCCCGTAACGGAAACTTTATTTAGCAATATTAACAGCGCGGGTTTCGCGTATCACGGTAATCTTTACCTGTCCCGGATACGTCATTTCTGTCTGTATCTTATGTGAAATTTCAAAAGAAAGGTTGGCCGCCATTTCGTCGCTTACTTTTTCACTTTCTACTATAACACGAAGTTCGCGTCCGGCCTGTATGGCATAAGCGCTTTTCACGCCGCCGAAGCCATAGGCAATATCCTCAAGGTCTTTAAGCCTTTGTATGTATGAGTCAAGCACCTGCCTCCTGGCGCCCGGCCTTGCGCCTGATATGGCATCGCACACCTGCACAATAGGCGAAAGCAGCGACTTCATCTCAATTTCATCGTGGTGGGCACCTATAGCGTTGCAGACTTCTTCTTTTTCACCATATTTCTCTGCCCATTGCATACCCAGTAAAGCGTGTGGCAGGTCGCTTTCCGTGTCTGGTACCTTACCTATATCGTGCAGTAAGCCGGCCCTTTTGGCAAGCTTAACGTTCAGTCCCAGTTCAGCAGCCATGATACCGCACAACTTGGCTACCTCACGCGAGTGCTGTAGCAGGTTCTGCCCGTATGATGAGCGGTACTTCATCCTGCCCACTATTTTTATAAGCTCAGGGTGCAGGCCGTGTATGCCAAGGTCAATAACCGTACGTTTTCCTACTTCAACTATCTCGTCTTCTATCTGCTTGGCTGTTTTGGCTACAACTTCTTCAATACGCGCCGGGTGAATCCTTCCGTCGGTTACCAGTTTGTGCAGCGCAAGGCGGGCAATTTCGCGCCTCACAGGGTCAAAGCAGGATAATATAATAGCCTCAGGGGTATCGTCAACAATGATTTCAACACCGGTAGCAGCTTCAAGCGCACGTATATTACGGCCCTCACGCCCTATGATACGGCCCTTTACGTCATCTGACTCAATATTGAAAACCGATACGCAGTTTTCAACCGCTTCTTCGGTGCCAACACGTTGTATGGTATTAATGATGATTTTTTTGGCTTCCTGTTGCGCAGTAAGTTTTGCTTCTTCAATAGTTTCCTGGATGTGGGACATAGCGCTGCTTTTAGCCTCGGCTCTCAGGCTTTCAATAAGCTGGTTTTTAGCATCTTCTGCCGAAAGGCCCGAAATTACTTCAAGCTGCTCCACCTGGCTTTTGTGCAGCCTGTCAATTTCCTGCTGCCTTTTATCAAGATGGTCAATACGGTTGTTGTAGTCAGCAATCTTGGTTTCAAGCTCATCGTTCAGTTTTTTTGATTTGGCAAGCTCATTTGAAACCTGCGACTCTTTGTCGCGGGTCCTTTTCTCGGCTTCGGCAATCTTTTTATCCCTGGCCAGTATTACCTGCTCATGCTCGGCTTTCAGCTCCAGGAATTTTTCCTTGGCCTGTAGTATTTTATCTTTTTTAGCGGCTTCAGCCTCATTTTTTGCATCTTTCAGTATTGATGCGGCTTCTTTCCTGGCATTTTTAAGCAGGTTAGAAACATTTTTTTTCTCGAGGAATTTTGCAATTCCGAACCCTATCCCTATCCCGGCGATACAGGCAATAATTATTAATAATGTAGAATCCATAGTTAGGTTGCTTGTAATGTATAATAAAAAAGCCTACATCAGGATGATTGTATAAACTCGTATTGACAAGTTTTGAGCTAACCCGCTGTTCAAGGATCTGCCCGGGGCAGCTTGCTTTAGTAGCGGTGATTCGCCCATTTTAAAGAATTGGCGTTGAGTTTATCAAATATGTACTAATGTAGGCAGTATTATTGACGTATGTAAAGAACGTTTTTTATTTTGAGAGAACAGCATCAATTTTTTCATTCATCCTTTCAAGCCTCAGCAAAGCTGTTTCAACATCAGCTGACTTTTCGATGTTTCTTTGTTCAGCCTGCGCCGCAAATTGCAGTGCGCACATAGCCAGTACATCCTGCTTATCCCTCACGGCATAGTTTTCTTCAAACTGCTTAATCATGGCATCAATTTTTTTTGAAGCGCTCCTTAGCCCTTCTTCCTGCGACATGTCCACTGTTAGCGGGTATACCCTGTCGGCAATTGATATCTTTATCTTAAGCTTTTCATCCATCTTTCCTAATCAGAGAGTTGTGCTATGCAATAATCAATTTCGCGGATCAATGAATTTATCTTGAGTTTTGTTTCCCGTTTATTGTCGTCACTGCCCAGTAATGAATTGGCTATGCGTAAAGACTCAATTTGTTTTTTTAATGAATCAATCTCGCCTGACTGTGTGCGTATTACCGATGCTGACCTTGAAATTTCATTTTTCAGTTCCTGGTTAGCCTTTTCAAGCTGTTCCGCTTTCTGGACCAGCCTGTCAAGTTTAAGCTCAAGAGAATCAACTAATTCGGTTAACCCGCTCATTCCCGTCAGTTTTCATTACATGATTATACAAAGTTACTATTCCTTTCATTATTTACAACTGTTTAACTAAAAAATGTTACAAAATGTTTTTTTAGGTTGTAATATTTTGCTTTGCAAACAGTTATAAGTTTAATGCCGGTATTCTTGTTTTTGCCCGCATTTTTTATATTTTAGCAAGATGAGATTGCCATATTTACTATTGTTTTTTACCGCTTTGTCCCTTGCCCAGAACCAATATCCGCAGGATTATTTCCGATCGCCTATGGACTTGCCGGTGCATCCTTCAGGTACGTTTGGCGAACTGCGTAACAATCATTTTCACTCAGGGCTTGATTTCCGCACAAAACAAAAGGAAGGCTTTCCGGTATATGCCGCCGCAGAGGGCTATGTTTCCAGGATAAAAGTGTCAGCTTATGGCTATGGCCTCGCATTGTATATTGACCACCCCAACGGATATACTACAGTATATGGCCACCTGCTTAAGTATGCTCCTAAAATAGATGACTTTATAAGGGACAAGCAATACAAAAAACAATCTTTTGAAATTGACCAAATGCTAAAACCGGGGGAGATTATAGTCCAGAAGGGCGAACTTATAGCATATTCAGGCAATTCCGGCGGGTCAGGTGGTCCGCACCTGCACTTTGAGTACCGGGACACAAAAACTGAAGCCATTATCAATCCGCTGCTTTTCGGGTTGAGCCAGAGTATGACTGATACAATAGCTCCATTCATCCATGGTATCATGGTCTATCCATTATCTGATGATGCTGTAATAAACCAGGCCAGGAAGCCTTACCTTGTTAGCCTCAGGCATACACCCGAAGGTACTTACCTGGTTGATAAAATCAGGGCGAAAGGCAAAATTGGACTTGCCATATATGCCACTGATAAATCAGCCGGAAGTATGAGCAATAATGGCATCTATAAGGTGGAAACCTTTTGTAACGGCACACCATCGTTTGGTTACACATTTGATACTTTTGCTTTTAATGAATCGCGTTATGTAAATTATTTTATAGATTATAGTCATTATTATTCAACTGGACTGCGTTTCCAAAAGCTTTTTGTTAAGAATCCATATAACCTTTCAATCATAAAAAGTAATAAATCTAACGGGCAGTTTGACATTAAACCGGGCAACGTGCAGAATTTTAAAATTGAAGTTTCTGATTTTCATCAAAATAAAGCTGTCATTTACGGAAGTGTGGAATATTCTGATGAGCCGGCTACGGTTACTGAACCCAGGAAAATAACACCATATTATGTCAGGGCCGGCTATGACCATAACTACACAAACAATAACGTTTCTGTATTCATACCCGCCAATGCTTTTTATGAAGATTTTTATCTTGATTTTAAAGTAAAAGACTCTATATTGCAGTTGCATTACCCTACGGTGCCCGTACATACATATGTTGAACTCTCTTTTGATGTGGCACACCTGCCTGCCCCTGTACTGCAGAAAACATTTATAGCTGGCGTTACGGATAAAAAAATATTTTACAATGAAAGCCGCCTGGAAGAAGGCAGGCTGGTAGCAAAAGTAAAGACGCTGGGCGAATATAAGCTGGCGCAGGATACAGTTGCCCCTAAAATTTATGCCCCTGATTTTAAGGAAGGTAAATGGCTGAGCAAGAAAGATACGTTCAGCGTCAGGATAAGTGATGAACTTTCGGGTATCGCTACATTCGATGCCTGGCTTAACGGGAAATGGGCACTGATGCATTATGATTATAAAAAGAAAACGATTCACCATAACTTCAGTGACGGAATAGTTGCCGAAGGTAAAAACGAATTAAAAATCATGGTTACAGATAATGTAGGAAATTCTGCTACCTTTGATACTCATTTTTTCAGAACCCAAAATACTCCGCCTGTTGAGAACGATTAAAACTTTAACCGCAATATTATTTATACTGATCACTACAGCGGCATTTGCACAAAAAAAGCCCGTAATGTATGGCGTTATACTTGACGAAAACCGGCAGCCTGTTGAAGGTGTTAATATATATTATGCTGATATTGAAGGTACCATACGTACTGTGAGCGACCGCACCGGCTTTTACAGGATTGAATTACCTGTAAACCGGAAAGTGATTGTTTGGTTTGAACATATCAGCTTCAGGCTTTCTTCTGTAGAAAATATAAGCCTGCAGGCCAATGACAAATTTGAATTCAACCTTTTGATGGTTAGCGGCTACCAGGAAATCACAGGTGTCGTTATTGAAAGTGACACAGGGAAAAGAAGGGTAGAAGGGCTTACTGCCATATCGCCCGATGTAATACGCAATATACCCGGTGCCAATGCGGGGGTAGAGAATATTATTAAACTTTTAGGGGGGAACTCTAACAATGAACTCAGTACCCAGTATGCTGTAAGAGGTGGTAATTACGACGAAAACCTTGTATATGTTGAAGATGTAGAAATATACCGCCCGTTCCTTATCCGCTCAGGACAGCAGGAGGGGCTGAGCTTCACTAATACAGCCATGGTGGAAAATGTAGATTTTTCTGCAGGCGGTTTCCAGGCCAGGTTTGGCGACAAGCTGTCATCCGTGCTTGATATTACCTACAGGCGGCCCGTGCGTTTCGGTGCAGCGCTCGAAGCCAGCTTCCTTGGAGGGAGCCTTACCGCGGAAGGGGTATCAAAAAACGGTAAGTGGAATGCTATAACGGGAGTGCGTTATCGCGACAACAGCCTGCTGGTAAACAGCCAGGAAACACAAACCAACTTCAGGCCCACTTTTGCGGATATACAAACAATGGTAAATTTTAATCCGAACGAAAAATGGGAACTGAGCTTTTTAGGTAATATATCGCAGAATAAATACCACTACCAGCCACTGAGCAGGCAGACCAATTTTGGTACGGTTGATGACCCTATAGCCCTACAGATTGTTTATGACGGCCAGGAGAAAGATGAATATGAAACGTATTTCGGCGCTGTAAAATCAACTTATAAAGTATCAGATAACTTTACGCTGAAAGTAATCGGGTCGGTTTACCACACACAGGAGCAGGAACATTTTGATATACTGGCACAGTATGCTCTTGGTGAAGTAGACACCAATATAGGCTCTGATACTTTCGGTGATATACGTTTTGCCCGCGGCGTGGGCAGCCAGCTTAACCATGCACGCAATAACCTTGATGCGCTTATTGTTAATGGCGAAGTTAAAGGCTTGCACAACATAAAGAAAAACCAGGTGGAATGGGGTTTCAAATATACCCGGGAGGATATAAGGGACAGGCTTGTGGAGTGGGAAGTAATTGACTCTGCCGGTTTTTCGCTTAACCCGCCACGGATTGACCTGCCGGTAAACGACCAGCCCTACAACCCCTATTTCGGGCCACTTGTGCCTTACCAAAACGTGAGGGCTACCAATTTTGTGGAAATTAACCGCTTTTCGGGCTATGCGCAGTGGAGCCGAAGGGCAAAACTGGGTACTGCCGACATATTCATGAATGCGGGCGTAAGGGCACACCAGTGGGTAGTGTCTACCCGCGGCGCTAATGGCAACAGCCAGGTTACTTTTAGCCCAAGAGTACAGTTTTCTATAAAACCTGCCTGGGAAAAGGACATGCTCTTCCGTCTTTCAGGAGGATTTTACCATCAGCCCCCTTTCTATAGGGAACTCCGCGATTCTCTTGGAATTGTACGGCCTAATGTAAAAGCACAACAGTCAATACATATAGTTTTGGCTAATGACTACAGTTTTAAATTGTGGAACAGGCCTTTCAGGCTGGTATCCGAAGCATATTATAAAAAACTGGATGATGTCAATACCTACACACTCGAAAATGTAAGGATACGCTACAGGGCCAATAATGATGCCGTAGCCTATGCATACGGGCTTGATGTAAGGATGAACGGGGAGTTTGTACCCGGGGCAGAATCATGGCTCAGCTTCGGCTATATGCGTACCGAAGAAAACCTTAATGACAGGGGCTATATAGCAAGGCCTACAGACCAAAGGCTGAAATTTGGTGTCCTGTTCCAGGACTACGTGCCTAACATACCCAGCTTAAGGCTATACCTGAACCTGGTGTATAATACAGGGTTGCCGGGCGGCTCCCCATCGTATGCCGACCCTTACCAGTACCAGCTGAGGCTTAACGATTACAGGCGGGCCGATGCAGGTTTTTCATACGTATTTGTTGATGGGAAAAAGCAATACCCCCAAGGCCACTGGCTCAGTAAATTCAGGGAGCTGGCGCTCGGGTTGGAAATATTTAACCTGTTCAATAACCAGAATGCCATTACCAATACCTGGGTACGCGATGTTTATACTAAGACACAGTATGGTATACCCAATTACCTTACCACCCGCGTTTTCAGCTTAAAGCTTAATGTCCGGATATAATTATTGAAACAATTTCCTTACTTTTGGACAACAACCCTTTACATATTATGAGAAAAGCCATTCTTGCCCTATTAGCTGTCGTCTCTACAGGTATTTTCAGTTGCCGCGAAGAGGGGGAAAAACCTAAAGTAAGATATGAAGCACCGAAAAGCAGCGGAAGTTCGGCGGCGGCAAATGATACTACCGATATTAAAGTAGCCGATCTCCCTATACTCATGGAAGGAACCAAATACCTTATACATCCTGTGGGCGATATAAGGGTATATGACACAAGTAATAAAATTTATGGCAGCAGCAGGACCAACAGTTCTGTCAGCTATGCCATATCCAATTACAACCAGTATGAAATTACAGGCTACTTTGAAAACCTCAAATTCCAGCATATAGATTCTACTTCGCTCAGGCCGCTTACCAATACGAAACTGCAGATACAAACAGCGACATATTTAAATACTATTGCAACACGGCTAAAAAAACAGTTGCTGGTATATACTTTGGTAGACTCCGATACAAACCGTGACGGAAAAATAGATGCCAATGATATACGGTCGCTGTACATCAGCGATATAAGCGGAAACGGGTTCAAAAAGCTTTCAAGCGACATGCAGGAACTTATAGACTGGAATATTATCGAAACACAAAACCGCCTTTATTTCCGTACAATTGAGGATATTAATAAGAATGGCGCTTTTGATAAAAATGATTTAGTACATTACCATTTTGCCGACCTTTCTTCCCCCGACTGGAATGTTTCGGTTTATGAGCCGGTCAAATAACGCTTATTCCATTCCCGGGGTTTTTAGCATAAAGCAAAAGTATAGCATCAGGAGCGATTAAAAATTGTGAAACCGTAGCCTTTAACGTGTTTAACTAATGGAAACACTATCCTATGACTCATCCTATATTCATAATGTAATTCTTTGCTCAAAATGCCATGGAAAAATTAACTTTTTTGCCTTTTGGAAGTATAAAGCCAATAGGCTGGCTCAAGAAACAAATGCAAAAAGATATAGATGGTTTTGTGGGAAATTTGGACAAAATTGTTCCTGAATTAATTAACGACCCAATTTATGGTACAGGGCGCCTGCAAAAACACTCCAAAGCTAAAGACTTAGGCAATCTAAAAGCCGGAGATCCAGAAGGTAATGAGCAGTATAAATGGTGGAATAGCGAAACCCAGTCTAACTGGTGGGACGGTTATTTGCGGAATATATTTTTATTAGGGGATAAAGACGGCATTGAAAAAGTTAAGAAATATGTTGAGGCTATCCTTAAAACCCAGGATGAAGATGGCTACATAGGGATATACGGCAAGGAACTTCGTTATAGATTCAATTCCGAAAATGGAGAATTATGGTCAAAAGCCAGTTTATACCGTGGTTTATTAGCGTACTACGAATACACAAAAGATAAAGAGGTTCTCACGGCAGTTAAGAGAGCTGTAGAAAATGTAATGTTAAACTATCCTGTTAACAATTCAAGTCCGTTTAGCTCCGGGACTTCATTTAATGGTGGCGTATCACACGGATTAACATTTACGGATGTTTTAGAAAGGTTTTACTTTTATACCAAAAATCAAAAATACAGGGATTATGCTTTGTTTCTTTATAATGATTTTTCAAACACCTGTCAATCCGAAGCTGATGCTCAATTGAAAAATATTCTTAATCCTGAATACAAACTACAATCTCACGGGGTACATACTTATGAGCATATCAGGGCTTTGATTATTGCAAAATATGCTTCCCAAAGCGCAGAGTTATCCAGGGCACTGGATATATATTTAGAAAGGATAAAAAATGCCACTACAATTAGTGGAGGCGCTATTGGTGATGAGTGGATTGCAGAGCGGAATGCTGATGCTACACATACAGGCTATGAATATTGTTCGTTACAGGAACTGCTGGACAGTTATAACCTGCTGCTTCAAAAAACGGGAAATGCAGCCATTGGAGATAAGATAGAAAATATTTTTTATAATGCGGCACAAGGTTCCAGAAATCCAATACATTCTTGTATTGCTTACTTAAAAACAGATAATTCCTTTGAAATGTCAGGTACTAAAAATGGCGAAACAGGCACCCACCGAAAACAGACACGTTATAAATACTCGCCGGCTCACCAGGATATAGCGGTGTGCTGCAATCCTAATGCTGGAAGAATTACGCCTTATTTTATCCAGAATTCGTGGATGAAAGAAAATGAACACACTTTGGTTGCCACACTGTTAATGCCCAATGTCTTAAAAACTCAGATGAATGGAAGTAAACTTAAAATTGAAAACAAGACCCGGTATCCTTATCAAAATGATTTCAGCTTTAAAATATCGCAAACAAAATCATCAAAATTCACCTTAAAAATCAGGAAACCTGATTGGGTAAAAACAGTAAAAACGGATGAAATTTTTAAAATAGAAGATGATTTTATAGTAATTGAAAGGGAATTTGCCGCCAATGACAGTGTAAGTATTTCTTTTGACGCAGAAGTTAAGATTAATAAGGATAATGCTGGTAAACATTACTTTACTTATGGCGCGTTGCTTTTTGCATTGCCCATTAAAGCCAGGGAAATTAAAGGGAAAAATTATACATTAAATTTTTCAGATGTAATGTATGAGCCACTATCTGCCGCAAAATACAGTTTTAAAAAAAATCAAACCGCAAAATATAAAAATGGCAGGATAGAAATAAAATTAATCAATGGAAAGACCCATTCCTTAGAAAAAACAGCACTTATCCCAGTAGGAAAAACAATATTGCGACAAGCAACATTTTAAAGGACTTCTGTTGCCGCCAGTAACAGTAGTATAGCTTTTTTTTGGTATATACTAATTCTAATCACAACTTTTTTTTGAAATAGTGCCAGTCAGGAATTACTTAAAAAACTTCCGGGACAACCACTCAACACGGTGTTTTTACCTCAATAGCTTAACATCCGGCTAAACCCATTTAAATCAAAATCTCGCTTTCCAGGTCTGATTTTTCAATCCTGAAATTAAAACCCAGTTGCTGCATGAGCTGTATAACAAGGTTCTTGTACCAGTTTTCTGATTTTGGGTGTATGTATAGGGCTTCAATCATGGCATTAACGTCAATGTCAACCTTAATACCGTCATTTATATTCTTGTTGTATTTCCTCAGGTCTGATATAATCCGCACCTCCCGTTCATACTGGAAGCTTTTCCTTTTAAACAGGAACGGGAAAAAGTCATTGTCAAAAGGTATATGCTCTTTTTTATAGTCTATATATTTTACTTCCCCAATGTGCTGTTCAAACCGGCTTTCCGGTACCAGCGCTTCCTGCAGCCTGTTGACGGTCGACTGTATGGCGAGGCCTTCGTTATTTTTAGTAAATATCTGCCACATCGCAAACGATTCATATTCATTGATGTGCCAGCTGCTCACCACAATATTTTTCCGGTGGTTCTTGTAAGCGTCCAGAAACCCGGGCTTATGTTCAGATATTTTTTTAAGTTCTTCAAAGGTAGGCTCGCTGAAGGTGCCTTCGTACTGGTCTTCAAATTTGTCTGAGCGCGACATGAACAACTGCCTGCATAGGAGCAGGTCCAGGAATTTGGACAGGTCAAGGTATTTCCATACAATAGTATCGGGCGCCGGAGCATCAATATTTTTGTGAGAAATGTACATAACCTTTACTTATTAAAACTATACCGGGACTTAAGCTCCACCGAATCCTGCCCGGCAGCCTGTTCCATTTAGAGCTATGTATCTTCCTCTTCTTCCGCAAGAAGGCTTTCACGCACTTTCTTGAAAAGGTCTGAGGAATATACAAATTCTACAATTGATTTATTGCGTGTTTCCAGTATTTGCTCTTTGTTGCCTTCCCATTCTTTAACCCCGTTTTTGAGGAATACAATCTTTTCCCCGATTTGGAGCACCGAGTTCATGTCATGGGTGTTGATCACGGTGGTAATGTCATACTCGCGTGTAATCTCCTGTATCAGCTCATCAATAAGGATAGATGTTTCCGGGTCAAGGCCCGAGTTTGGCTCATCACAAAACAGGTATTTCGGGTTGTTTACAATAGCCCGCGCAATAGCTACCCTTTTCTGCATACCTCCCGAGAGTTCATTGGGAAATTTTTTATTGGCATCTTTCAGGTTCACGCGCTCCAGCACCTGGTTTACGCGTTCCCTTACCTCGCGGCTGTTCTTTTTAGTGAACATTTTCAGCGGAAAGCCTACATTATCTTCCACATTCATGGAGTCGAACAGCGCACTGCCCTGGAACACCATGCCTATTTCGGTACGCAGCGCCCTTTTTTCATCAGGAGTAAGCTCTGAATAAATTCGGCCGTCAAAAGAAATGGAACCGGCATCAGGGGTATGTATGCCCAGCAGGCTCTTGAGCATAACTGTTTTACCCGAACCGCTACGGCCTATTATAAGGTTGGTCTTGCCGGTATCAAAGGTTGTAGAAATGCCTTTAAGCACCTTAGCCTCACCAAATGATTTTTCTATGTTTTTTACTTCTATCATTAGCTTAAAAGCAATTGTGTTACTATATAATTGAGCAGGATAATTACCACACTGGTCCACACAAATGCCGTGGTACTTGCCTTACCCACTTCAAGCGCGCCGCCTTTCATGAAAAAACCATGGAATGATGGTATGGTAGCCAGCATGAAACCAAAAATAAAGGTTTTAAAAAAGGCATAGAAGACGTGGAAAGGTTTAAATTCGGTCTGGATACCCTGTATGAATTCATCACTGCCTACAAACCCGCCATATACACCGGCTATCCAGCCGCCCAATATTCCCAGGAACATGGATACCGATATTACAAAAGGATAGAGCAGGAACGCGATTATTTTTGGGAAAACAAGATAGTTAAGCGAGTTAACACCCATAACCTCCAGTGCGTCTATCTGCTCGGTTACGCGCATGGTGCCGATACTGGAAGTAATATACGAGCCGGCACGCCCTGCCATGATTATAGAAATAAAAGTGGGTGCAAACTCCAGTATTACCGATTGCCTTGTGGCAAAAGCGATAAGCGATTTGGGGATAAGCGGGTTGTTGAGGTTGAGGGCCGTCTGTATGGCTACAACCGCGCCGATAAAGAATGAAATAAAGGCAACAATACCCATGGACCCGATAATCAGGTCATCAATTTCTTTTAGGATAAGGGGTTTCATCACCTTCCACTTTGTAGGTTTATTAAATACTTCCTTAATCATCAGGAAGTACATTCCGATATAATGTAACGCTTTTATCATGTAAGGGTTGCAAAAAAATAAACGCTAAAGTACCACATTGTGGCGGTATAATTACAGCACTTAATAGTTTTTTTTAAGTACACGACAAAAATTGTATTAAATTAATTTCCAGCT